>CADCUY010000568.1 GCA_902806005.1 uncultured Quadrisphaera sp.
CTTCGACGGCGGCCCCTACGCCGAGCACTGGTACGCCAAGAGCCTCACCTGACCGTGGGCGGGGACCCTGTCGATCGAAGCTGGGCACGGCCACCGCTCCGCGGCCCCGGTCTGGGTGACCGCCGTGGTCACGGCGATCCTGACGGGGGGCCGCGAGGCCGACCTGTTCGCCGCCACACCCACGGGACTGGTCCTGGAGCCCCCGACGACGCACGTCCGCGGCAGCGGGTCCGCCCCGGTGGCCGAGGTCCCCCGCCTCCAGCCTCCCGAGGTCAGCCACGAGGGGACGACGACGCGGATCCGCGCGGGCGCGGCCCTCACCCTCCTGCGCGTGCCCGCGGCCGGCACCGCGAGGTCGTCGCTCACCGGGACCTGGCCCGGTCAGCAGGCACCCCTGCTGCTGGCCAGCATCGACCAGGCGCCGTAGGCGGGCGCGCCGGGTCAGACCGTGGCCGCCTGCGCCTCCGCGTGCTCCGGCGCGGGCTCGGCCGCCCCGTCCACCGGGCCGGTGGGCCCCAGGTCGTACCCGGTCAGCGCCCAGCCCTCCCCGCGCGGGGCCAGGCTCGCCCACCGGGCGTTGCCCAGGGCCCCGAGCCGGGTCCAGCTGGTGATGTCCAGCCCCAGCAGGGTGAGGATGCCCGCCCGCGCGGCCCCGCCGTGCGTGCTCATCACCAGCGTGCCGCCGTCGGGGGTGGCCCCGGCGTGGCGCAGCACCGCGGCGGCGACGCGGCGCCCCACCTCGGAGCGGGTCTCGCCGCCCCCGATGCGCACGTCCTCGCCGCCGCGCCAGGCGGCGTACTGGTCGGGCCAGCGCGCGATGATCTCGGCGTGGCCGTGGCCCTGCCACTGCCCGGCGTGCACCTCGCGCAGGTCCTCGTCGACGTGCGTGGGCAGGGTGGTCAGCTCGGCCAGCACCGCCAGGGTCCAGGCGGCGCGGGTCAGGTCGGAGGTCACCAGCCGGGCCGGGGGCAGCTGCGCGAGCACGGCGGCCGCCCGCCGCGCCTGGGCGACCCCCACCTCGTCCAGGGGCACGTCGAGCTGTCCCTGGAACCGGGCGGTCGCGTTGTAGGTGGTGCGGCCGTGCCGCCACAGCACCACGCGGGCGGCGCTCACCGGCCGCTCACGGCGCGCTGGCCCCGACCTGACCGCCGGTGCCCTGGCCGCTGGTGACCTCGTCGGGCAGCGGGATGACGGGCCCGTCCTTCCACAGCCGCTCGAGGGCGTAGTACTGGCGGTCCTCGGCCAGCTGCACGTGCACCACGATGTCGGCGTAGTCCAGCAGCACCCAGCGCGCGTCGCCCACGCCCTCGCGGCGGACCAGCGTGGCGCCCAGGCCGTCGAGGGCCTCCTCGACGGCGTCGACGACGGCGCGCACCTGGCGCGGGTTCGCCGCGGCGGCGAGCACGAACGCGTCGGTGATCACCAGCTGGTCGCTGACGTCGAGGGCGAGGATCTCGGTCGCCTGCTTGTCGGAGGCGGCGGTCGCGGCGGCGACGGCCAGCTCCACGGCGCGGTCGGTCGCGGTCACGGTGCTCCAAGGGGTCGGGGCGGGAGGCCGCGGTCCAGTCTGGCACGGACCGCCGACGGCCCCGCCCGGCGCTCGGGAGCCCCGCTGCCGCCCGCGAGGCGCTCAGGCGACGACGGGGCTCCCCAGTGCCGGACGGGGCCCCGGCTCGGGCGGCAGCGGCGCCGGGGCGTACAGGCGGTGCTTGCCGATGTACTGCACCACCCCGTCGGGCACCAGGTACCAGATCGGCCGGCCCTGCTCGACCCGCTCGCGCACGTCGGTGCTCGAGATCGCCAGCGCCGGCACCTCGAGCAGGCTCACCCGCTCGAGCAGGTGCTGCGGCAGGTGGTGGCCGTCCAGCTCGTGCCCGGGCCGGGTGACGCCCACCAGGTGGGCGAGGTCGAAGGCCCGCTCGGCGTCCTTCCACGTGAGGATCTGCGCGAGCGCGTCGGCCCCGGTGATGAAGAACAGGTCCGCGCCGGGCCGCTGCGCCTGCAGGTCGCGCAGGGTGTCGACGGTGTACGTCGGGCCCTGGCGGTCCATGTCGACCCGGCTCACGGTGAACGCGGGGTTCGCCGCGGTGGCGACCACGGTCATCAGGTAGCGGTGCTCGGCGGGCGAGACCTCGCGCTCGCTCTTCTGCCACGGCTGCCCGGTGGGGACGAACGCCACCTCGTCGAGGTCGTAGCGGCTCGCGACCTCGCTGGCCGCGACCAGGTGGCCGTGGTGCACCGGGTCGAAGGTGCCGCCCATCACCCCGAGGCGCACGCTCGGGCGCTCAGTGCCGCTTGGACTGGCTGCGGAAGGCGAAGGTCACCAGCAGCAGCGCGACGAACACGGCCGCGGCGATCACCGGGTAGGCGAGGTCGGGCAGCTCGATCGGCTGGCCGAAGCCCTCGTCGGTGCCCGGGGACCCGCCCTGGCCGGTGGTGCTCCCGGCGTCGGTGCCGGCGTTGCTGGCCAGCACCGGCGCAGCGGCGAGGACCACCGTCAGGGCGACCATCGACAGCGTCAGCAGCGTGTGCACGCTCCTATCGTGGCACGGCGCTCAGCCGCGGACGTGCCCCGCCCCGTGCACCACCCAGCGCGTCGTCGTCAGCTCCGCGAGCCCCATCGGGCCCCGGGCGTGCAGCTTCTGCGTGGAGATCCCCACCTCCGCGCCGAGGCCGAACTCGCCGCCGTCGGTGAACCGGGTGGAGGCGTTCACCATCACCGCGGCCGAGTCGGTGCCCGCGACGAAGGCGTCGGCGACGGTGATGTCGCGGGTGACCACGGCCTCGGTGTGCTGGGAGGAGAACCGGCGGATGTGCTCGAGCGCGGCGTCGAGGGAGTCGACCACCCCGACCGCGACCTCCAGGGCGTGGTACTCGGTGGCCCAGTCGAGGTCGGTGGCGTCGGCGGCCAGCGCGCCCGCCGCCGCGGGCGGGGTCAGCGACCGGGTGCGCAGGTCGCCGTGGACGACGACGCCCGCCTCGGCGAGGGCGGTCATCAGCCGGGGCACGAACGCGTCGGCCACGGCGTCGTGGACCAGCAGGGTCTCGGCGGCGTTGCACACGCTGGGCCGGCTGACCTTGGCGTCCAGGCAGATCGCCAGGGCCTCGTCGAGGTCGGCGGCGGCGTCGACGTACACGTGGCAGTTGCCGACGCCGGTCTCGATCGTCGGCACGGTGGCCTCGGTGACCACCCGCTGGATCAGCCCCGCCCCGCCGCGGGGGATGACGAGGTCGACCAGCCCGCGCGCGGTCAGCAGGGCCCCCACGCCGTCGCGGCCGGCGGCGTCCACGGTCTGCACCGCGTCGCGCGGCAGCCCGGCGCCCTCGAGGGCCTCGGCGATGACCTCGACCAGCACGGTGTTGGTCTCCCGGGCCGCCGAGCCGCCGCGCAGCACCGCGGCGTTGCCCGACTTCAGGGCCAGCACCGCGGCGTCGACGGTGACGTTCGGCCGGGCCTCGTAGATGATCCCGACGACGCCGAGCGGCACCTGCACCTGCTGCAGGCGCAGCCCGTTGGGCAGCGTCGAGCCGCGGCGCACGTGGCCGACGGGGTCGGGCAGCGCGGCGACGGCGCGCACCGCGTCGGCGATCGAGCGCAGCCGCGCCTCGTCGAGGGTGAGCCGGTCGAGCAGGCCCTCGGCGAGGCCCACGAACCGCCCGCGGGTGAGGTCGGTGGCGTTGGCCGCGGTGATCCGCCCCGCCGAGGCCACGAGGGCGTCGGCGACGGCGTGCAGCGCGGCGTCCTTGGTGGCGCGGGTGGCGGGCGCCAGCGCCCGGGCCGCGACCCGGGCCCGTCGCAGGGCGCCCAGCACGAGCTCGGCGGGGTCGGCGGCACCCGCTCCAGGGCCCGCGCCGGTGCCGGCTCCGGGGGGCGCCTCGGTGGTGGTCATCGCACCAGGCTAGAGCGAACCTCAGCCCTTCATCCAGCGCCGGGCCCGTGACGTCGACGCGGCCTCCCACAGCTCGGGCAGCGCGACCTCGGCGCGGTCGGCCGCGGCCTGCTCGAGCCCGTGCAGGCGCCCGAGCGCGAAGGCGTGCGGCGCCCCGCGCTCGGTGGCGGCCAGGCGGTGCAGGGCAGCGCGGGCGACCACGGAGTCCTGGTGGTCGCCGAGGTCGGTCTGCAGCCGCTTGGTGGCCTTGGCGTACTCGGCGGCCCCGGGCCAGACGGTGCTGAGGGCCTCGGCGGCGTAGCGGGCCCGCTTGCCCGCCTTGCGGGCCTCGTGCACCGCGACGTCCCGCTCCTCCCCCGGCGGGGTGTCGAGGGCGGCCCCGACGAGCTCGCGCAGCTCGCGGTGGGTGCGGCGCACCCGGCGCAGCAGCACCTGGGACGCCGGCAGCCGGCCCTGGGTGGTCAGCGGCGGGTCGGCGACCAGCGCCTCGACGGCGGCGACCAGCGCGCGGTAGCGCTCGCCGTCCAGCGCCTCGACCACCGCCGCGTGGGCGCGGGCGTGCTCCTCGCCGAGCTCGGCCTCGATCGCGAGCGCGGTGGCCTCAGCCTCGTCGGGGGCGCCGGCCGGTGCCGCCCAGCCCGCGTCGGCGCGGGCCGCGCCCGCGAGGCGCTCGCGCAGCACCTCGGCGTCGCGGGCCCCGCCCAGCACCCCGGCGTACCAGCGCAGCTCGTCGCGGACCAGGCGCACCCGGGTGCGGTCGAGCACGGGGCGGAAGGTCTTCAGGGCGCTGCGCAGCCGGCGGCTGGCCACCCGCACCTGGTGCACGGCGTCGGGGACGTCGAGGCGCAGGTGGGGCTCGTGGTCGACCATCTGGCGCACCTGGGCGCGCAGGTGCGCCACGACCACCGCACCCGCGGTCGCGGCCGGGGTCAGCTCCGGGCCGGGCGCCGGGGAGGACGGGGTGCCGAGCGCCCGCGCCAGCTTCGACGCCGAGGGCGAGGGCGTGATGCCCGCCGCGGCGAGCACGGCCTCGGCGGCGTCGAGCAGGGCCCCGCCCTGGTCCTCGGGCGCGTCGACCAGCTCGACCTCGAGCTCGCGCCAGGTCTGCTCGGCCACCTGCTCGCCGCGGGCCAGGCGGGTGGCGGTGACCTGGTCCTCGGCGACCTCGGCGAGGACGACGCCCCCGGGGCCGAGCAGGTGCAGCACCGACCGCTCGGTGACCAGCCGGGCGACGGGGGCCAGCGGCTCGCCGCCGGAGGCCGCGCGGGCCAGGCGCGCGAGCTCGTCGGGCACCACCAGGGCGTCTCCGTCCGGCTCGTCGCCGAGCGGGAGCCGCACCTCGGCGCGCGCGCCGTCGAGGGAGGGCAGCTTCAGGTGCCAGCCGGCGTCGTCGCCGCCGGTGCGCCGGCGCAGGGTGGTGCGGGCCGTGGCCAGGCGCAGCCCGGCGGTGTCGCAGTACGTGGCCTCCAGGTGGTGCTGGCCCCCGTCGCGCACGGCCTCGACGCCGGGCAGCGCGGCCCACGCCCGCTCCGTCGGCGCCCCCGCGCCGGCGTCCAGGGCGTACTTGCGCTCGACCTCGCGGTGCACCGTCGTCATGACTCGACACTTACCGGATCGCCGGGCGCCCCGCGCGACGGGGCGAGGGCTCACAGGGGCCGGACGTCGCCCGCCGAGGAGGGGCCGGGCATCCGCTGCCCGCGGGCGTGGAGGGTCTCGCGGTCGACGACCTCGAGGCCCACGGGGTGCCAGTCGGGCAGGTCGGCGCTGCGCCGGTGCTCGGCCCACAGCCGCAGGCCGAGGGCGGCGGCGTCGTCGATGTCCTCGGCCTCGTCCCAGTAGCTGACCTCCGCGCGGTCGGCGGCGTAGCGCACCGTGGCGAGGAAGGGCTGCTCCTCGACCAGGGTGCGCAGCGACGCGGCGAGCTGCTCGAGGTCGGTGGGCGGGCCCGCGAAGGTGACCGTGAGGTGCCACAGGGGGTAGGCCGGGTCCTCGGGCGCGTCCGGGTCGGCGTCCTCGGGGACCGCGTCCGCGGGGGCGGCGTCGTCCGGCCCGCGCGCGGGCACGGCGTCGAGGTGGCGGCGCCCAGGGGTGCCCCTCGCCATCACCGCTCCCCCCGCTCCCCGCGCCGCCGTCCGGCGCGTCCAGCCCACCTCAGCCGTCCCGGCGGGACGGCACCTGACCCTGCACCGCAGGGCTCGTGAGCACCATCTGGTCGCGGTGCACCAGCTCCGGGCGGTGGCGACGGTCCCACTGCTCGGAGGTGGTGGCGAGGTCCCTGGTCGACTTTCCCAGCAGACCGGGGACCTCTGCCGACGAGTAGTTCACCAGCCCGCGGGCGATCGTGTGGCCCGTTCCGTCAACGAGGTCCACCGGCTCGCCGGCGTCGAAGGAGCCCTCGACGCCGACCACCCCGGCGGGCAGCAGCGACGCGCCGCGCTCGGTCACCGCGCGCACCGCGCCGTCGTCGAGCACGAGCACCCCGGAGGCCTCCGCGGCGTGCGCCAGCCACAGCGCGCGGGCGCTGGCGCGCGGGCCGGTGGGGGCGAAGAAGGTGCCGACGTCCTCGCCGGCGAGCGCCGCCGCGGCGTCGTCGGCGGCGGCCAGGGCCGCCGCCACCGCGGCGCCGGTGGCCAGCCGGGCGGCCTCGACCTTGGTCACCATGCCGCCGGTGCCCACCCGGCTGCCGACGTCGCCGAGGTCGTAGCCGGCCAGCGCGGCCCAGCCGTCGGCCCCGTCGACCAGGCCGACCCGGCGGCTGCCCGCCCGGCCGGGCGGCGCGTCGTGCAGGGCGCGGACGTCGGTGAGCAGCACCAGCGCGTCGGCCTGCACCAGGTGGGCCACCAGGGCGGCGAGGCGGTCGTTGTCGCCGAAGCGGATCTCGGCGGTGGCCACGGTGTCGTTCTCGTTGACCACCGGCACCACCCCGAGCGCCAGCAGCCGGAACAGGGTGCGCTGGGCGTTGGCGTAGTGCACCCGGCGCACCACGTCGTCGCTGGTCAGCAGCACCTGGCCCACGGTCAGGCCGTGGCGGGCCGCGGCCTCGGTGTAGCGGGCCAGCAGCAGGCCCTGGCCCACGCTGGCCGCCGCCTGCTGGGTGGCCAGGTCGCGCGGGCGCCGGCGCAGGCCGAGCGGCGCCAGGCCCGAGGCGATGGCCCCGGAGGAGACCAGGACCACCTCGGTGCCGGCGGCGCGGCGGGCGGCCAGGACGTCGACCAGCGCCCCGAGGCGGTGCTCGTCGAGGTCGCCGGCGGGGGTGGTCAGCGAGGAGGAGCCGACCTTGACCACCACGCGCCGCGCGGTGGCCAGGGCGGCCCGGGCGAGCACCGGGTCAGGAGCCATCGCGCTCGGCCGCGTGGGCCCAGTGCCCGGCCCGGCGCTCGGCGTCCAGCTCCTCGCGGGCGGCGCGCTTGGCGTCGCGCCGCTCCTGGTAGCCGGCCCGCTTGGCGTCGCGGGTGGGCCGGCTGCTGGTGTCCAGGCGCAGGTCGGAGCCGCGCGGCCCGGCGAGCAGCTCGGCGCCGCCGACCAGGGTGGGCTCCCAGTCGAAGAGCACGGCGTCGTCGCCGCGGCCGATGACCACCTCCGAGCCGGCCACCGCCCCCGCCTTCAGCAGGGCCTCCTCGACCCCGAGGCGGGCCAGCCGGTCGGCGAGGTAGCCGACCGCCTCGTCGTTGCTGAAGTCGGTCTGCGTCACCCACCGCTGCGGCTTCTCGCCGAGGATGCGGAACAGCTCGCCGCCCTCCACGGTGGGGTGGCCCTCGCGGGCGACGGTGAAGCCCTTGTCGTCGACCGCGCGGGGGCGGACCACGATCGGCGCCGGGGCGGGCGCCGGTGCCGCCTCGCGGGCCTCGCGCACCAGCGCCGCCATCGCGAAGGCCAGCTCGCGCAGCCCCTCGTGGCTGGCCGCGGAGACCTCGAAGACCCGCAGGCCGCGGGCCTCGAGGTCGGGGCGCACGATCTCGGCGAGGTCGCGGGCGTCGGGCACGTCGACCTTGTTGACCACCACCAGGCGCGGGCGCTCCAGCAGCGGGCGCGAGGCGACGTCGCCCGGGTCGGGCGCGGCGCCCTCGGCTGCCCCGGGCGGCGGGGGCACCGCAGCGCGCACGGCGTCGTAGGCGGCCAGCTCGGCCTCGATCACCTCGAAGTCGCTGACGGGGTCGCGCTCGGTCTCCAGGGCCGCGCCGTCGAGCACGTGCACGAGCACCGCGCAGCGCTCCACGTGGCGCAGGAACTCCAGGCCCAGGCCCCGGCCCTGCGAGGCGCCGGGGATGAGCCCGGGCACGTCGGCGACGGTGAACCGCTCGGCGCCGGCCTCGACCACCCCGAGGTTGGGCACCAGCGTGGTGAAGGGGTAGTCGGCGATCTTGGGGCGGGCCGCCGACATGGCCGCCACCAGGGACGACTTGCCCGCGCTGGGGTAGCCGACCAGCGCGACGTCGGCGACCGAGCGCAGCTCCAGCACGACGTCGGCACTGGTGCCGGGCTCGCCGAGCAGCGCGAAGCCGGGGGCCTTGCGCCGCGGCGAGGACAGGGCGGCGTTGCCGAGCCCGCCGCGGCCGCCGGCGGCGACCACGTGGCGTGCGCCGGCGCCGAGCAGGTCGGCGACGAGCGTCCCGGCGGGGGTGCGCACGGTGGTGCCGTCGGGCACCTTCAGCACCAGGTCCTCGCCGTCGGCGCCGTGGCGCATGTCGCCCGCCCCGGGGCGGCCCTTGCCGCCGCTGCGGTGCGGGGTGTGGTGGTAGTCGAGCAGGGTGGTCGTCGAGGGGTCGACCTCGAGGATCACGTCGCCGCCGCTGCCGCCGTTGCCGCCGTCGGGGCCGCCCAGCGGCTTGAACTTCTCGCGGTGCACCGAGGCGACGCCGTGCCCGCCGTCACCGCCGGAGACGTGCAGCGTGACGCGGTCGACGAACGTGGCCACGGGGATCGGCCTCCTGCTGGGGGGTGGGTCGGCGGGGTCGGGGACGGACGACGGAGGGGCGGCCCGGGCGGTGGCCCGGACCGCCCCTCCGGGCGAGCGCGCTCAGGCGGTCGGCTGCTCCACCGGGAGGACGTTGACGACGCGACGGCCGCCGGTCGTGCCGAAGGCCACGGCGCCGTGCACCAGGGCGAACAGGGTGTCGTCGCCGCCGCGCCCCACGCCCGCGCCGGGGTGGAAGTGGGTGCCGCGCTGGCGGACGATGATCTCGCCCGCGCCGACGACCTGGCCGCCGAAGCGCTTGACGCCCAGGCGCTGGGCGTTGGAGTCGCGCCCGTTCCGCGTGGAGCTGGCGCCCTTCTTGTGTGCCATCTGGAGTGCCTCTCGAACTGGTGGTGGGGGCCGGCGCCTGGGGGCGTCAGCCGATGGCGGTGACGCGCAGGCGGGTCAGCTTGCTGCGGTGACCCTGCCGCTTGCGGTAGCCGGTCTTGTTCTTGAACTTCAGGATCGTGATCTTCGGGCCCTTGTCGTCGCGCACGACCTCGGCGGTGACCGTGGTGGCGGCGAGCGTCTCGGCGTCGGAGGTGATCGTGGGGCCGTCGACGAGCAGGACGGGCCGCAGCTGGACGTTGCCGTCGCTGTCGCCCGCGATCCGGTCGACGACGAGGACGTCGCCCACCGACACCTTCTCCTGACGGCCGCCGGCGCGGACGATGGCGTACACCACTGGGTCACTCCCTGTTCGGTCACTGCAGTCGGTAGCGCTGCGGTCGATGGCACTGCGGTCGGTGTCGGTGCGGCGTGCTGGCACTGCGGGCTCGCTGCGGCGAGCCGGCCGGCGCGGCCGCGGGAGGCGGCGCGCCGCTGTCGGGCAGCCTGCGGGCACGACGAGCGTGCACCGGGGGCCAGGCTACCGGACGCTCAGCCCTCGGGCTGCGCCGCGGTCCCGCGGTCCGGGTCGAGGGCGGCGTCCAGGGGCGCGGGCACGGGCTCGGCGTCCAGCTCGGGCTCGGGCACCAGGAGCGCCCCGGCGGCGGGCTCGGCGTCCGGTCCCTGCTCGTGCTCGGCGACCTCGTCGGCGACCTGCGCCGCGACCTCGGCCACCGTGTCGGCCGCCTCGACCGGGGTGAGCGGCTGGTCGGCCGACCCCGCCGCGCTCTCGGCGGGAGGCACCACGAGGCGGCTGGCGAGCGCGACGCCGTGGATCGCGTCGCGCACCGCGTCGCGCGCGGCCTCGACCCGGGCCCGCTCGACCTCGTCGACGGCCTCCGGGGCCTCGACGACGTCGACCGCGGCCGCCCTGGTCTCGCCGCCGGAGCCGCGGCCCCGGCGACCGCGGCCGCCCTCGCGCCCGCCACCACCGGTCTCGCGGCCGTGCCCGTGGCCGGCGTCGTCGGCGTGCGGCGGGTCGAGGGGCTCGGCGTGGAGCACGACCCCGCGGCCGTGGCAGTGCTCGCAGGTCTCGCTGAACGCCTCGAGCAGCCCCTGGCCCACGCGCTTGCGGGTCATCTGCACCAGGCCCAGCGAGGTCACCTCGGCCACCTGGTGCTTGGTGCGGTCGCGGCCCAGGCACTCGACCAGGCGCCGCAGCACCAGGTCGCGGTTGGACTCCAGCACCATGTCGATGAAGTCGACGACGACGATGCCCCCGATGTCGCGCAGCCGCAGCTGGCGCACGATCTCCTCGGCGGCCTCGAGGTTGTTGCGGGTCACCGTCTCCTCGAGGTTCCCGCCCGAGCCGGTGAAGCGCCCGGTGTTGACGTCGACGACGGTCATCGCCTCGGTGCGGTCGATCACCAGGGAGCCGCCCGAGGGCAGCCACACCTTGCGCTCGAGGGCCTTGGCGATCTGCTCGTCGACCCGGTAGCGGTCGAAGGCGTCGCGGGGGTCGTCCCAGAGCACGACCCGCTCGGAGAGGTCGGGGGCGATCTGGTCGATGTACGGCTTGACCGCCGACCAGGCCTCCTCGCCGTCGACGACGAGGGAGGAGAAGTCCTCGTTGAAGACGTCGCGGACGACCTTGATGGTCAGGTCGGGCTCGCCGTGCAGCAGCACCGGGGCGCTGGCCTTCGCGGCGCGCTCCTGGATCTCGGACCACTGCGCCACCAGGCGCTCGACGTCGCGGCGCAGCTCCTCCTCCGAGGCGCCCTCGGCGGCGGTGCGCACGATGACGCCGCCGTCCTCGGGCACCACCTCGCGCAGCACCTTCTTCAGCCGCGCCCGCTCGGTGTCGGGCAGCTTGCGGGAGATGCCGGTCATCGAGCCGCCGGGCACGTAGACCAGGTAGCGGCCGGGCAGGGAGATCTGGCTGGTCAGCCGCGCCCCCTTGTGGCCGATGGGGTCCTTGGAGACCTGCACGAGCACCGGGTCGCCGCTGGACATCGCGGTCTCGATGCGCTTGGCCTGCCCGGAGAGCCCTGCGGCCTCCCAGTTGACCTCGCCGGCGTACAGCACCGCGTTGCGGCCGCGGCCGACGTCGACGAACGCCGCCTCCATGCTCGGCAGCACGTTCTGCACCTTGCCGAGGTAGACGTTGCCGATCATCGAGGTGTGCTGCTTGCGGGCCACGTAGTGCTCGACCAGCACGCCGTCCTCGAGCACGGCGATCTGGGTGCGACCCAGGGTCGAGCGCACCACCATCGTCCGCTCGACGGCCTCGCGCCGGGCCAGGAACTCGGCCTCGGAGACGATCTTGGGCCGGCGGCCGGAGTCGCGCCCGTCGCGGCGCCGCTGGCGCTTGGCCTCCAGGCGCGTGGAGCCCTTGATCGCGGTCACGGTGTCGTCGGTGGGGGCCGCCGCGCCCGCCCACGCGCCGCC
>CADCUY010000569.1 GCA_902806005.1 uncultured Quadrisphaera sp.
GGTCCGCGCCGCCGTGCTGCCGCAGCGGGGCGCCCCGTTCGAGATCCGCGAGCTGCTGCTCGAACCGCCCCGCGCCGACGAGCTCGTGGTGCGGACGGTCGCCACCGGCGTCTGCCACACCGACTCCTTCGCGCGCGACGGGCACTACCCGGTGCCGGTGCCGGTGGTGCTGGGGCACGAGGGCGCGGGCGTGGTGGAGGCGGTCGGCGCCGACGTCCACGACGTCCGCGTCGGCGACCACGTCGTCCTCAGCTTCGCGCACTGCGGACGGTGCCCGACCTGCCGGGCCGGCCGCCCGGCGCTGTGCCGCTCCGCCTACGAGCAGAACTTCGCCGCGCAGCGGGCGGACGGGAGCACGCCGCTGTCGGCCCCGGACGGCTCCCCGGTGCACGGGATGTACTTCGGCCAGTCCAGCTTCAGCACCGCGGTGCTGGCGCCCGCCGCGAGCGCCGTGGTGGTCGACGACGACGTCGACCTGACGGTCGCCGCCCCCTTCGGGTGCGGCTTCCAGACCGGCGCCGGGGCCGTGCTGAACAGCCTGGCCCCGGCCCCCGGCTCCTCCATCGCCGTCTTCGGCGCCGGCACGGTCGGGCTGTGCGCGGTCATGGCCGCCGTCATCGCCGGCTGCAGCACCGTCGTGGCCGTCGACCGCAACCCCGCCCGGCTCGCGCTGGCCGAGGAGCTCGGCGCGACCCACGTGCTCGAGGCGGGCGAGCGGGTGCTGGCCTCGCTGCGGCAGATCGGGGGCGGTGGCGTCGACTCCGCGCTCGACACCACCGGCCACCCGGGGGTCGTCCGGCAGGCCGTGGACGCCCTGCACGTCGCCGGGACCTTCGCGCTGGTCGGCTCCTCGGCGCTCGGCACGGAGGTCACCCTGGACATGCCCCACATGCTGTTCGGGCGGACCTTCCGCGGGGTCATCGAGGGCGACAGCGTGCCGCGCGAGTTCATCCCGCAGCTGATCGAGCACCACCGCGCCGGCCGGTTCCCCGTCGACCGGCTGGTGCGCCGGTTCCCCTTCGACCAGATCGAGGCCGCCGTCGCCGCCGCCGAGCGCGGCGAGGTGGTCAAGCCGGTCCTGACCTTCGCCTGAGGGCGCCTCCGCCGCCGCTACGCGGGGCGGGCCACCACGGAGAGCGCGACGTCGCGGTGCGCCTCGTGCTCGGCGAGCCGGGCGACCAGCGCCGCCCGGACGTCGTCGTAGGCGTCGGAGCCGAGCGGGAGGCGCAGCGGCGTCGCCCCGGAGTCGACCAGGCCGACCATCGCCTCGACGACCCTCTGCGGGTCGTTGGGCAGGGCGAGGGTGCCCTCGGTGACCGCGCGCCGGACCGCGCCCGCGGGCGTGTGCTCGTACTCCGGCATCACGGGCGCGGTCTGCAGGGAGGCGCCGAAGCCGGTGGGCGTCGCCCCGGGCTCGACGATGGTCAGCGCGAGCCCGAACGGGGCGATCTCGCGGGCGACGGTCTCGCAGAACCCCTCGATCCCCCACTTCGACGCGTGGTAGTAGCTGAAGTTCGGGTACGTGGTCTGCCCGCCGGCGCTGGAGACCTGCAGGATCCGCCCGCGGCCCTGGGCGCGCAGGTGGGGCAGGACGGCCCGGACGACGTGGATCGAGCCGAGCAGGTTGGTCTCGACCACCCGGGTGACCTGCTCGTCGGAGGCCTCCTCGACGGCGGCGAAGACGCCGTACCCGGCGTTGTTGACGACGACGTCGATCGTGCCGAGCGCCTCGACGGCGGCGTCGACGACCCGGCGCACCGCCCGGGCGTCGGTGACGTCGAGCTGGGCCAGCCAGAGCCGGTCGCCGTGCTGGGCGCGCAGGTCCTCGAGCGCCTCGGGGCGGCGCAGGGTCGCCGCGACCCGGTCGCCGCGGGCCAGGAGGTGCTCGGTGAGCAGCCGTCCGAAGCCGGATGAGGTGCCGGTGACGAACCACGTGGTGGTCATGGGGGTCCTTTCGTCGGTGCCCTCCACGCTAGGAGCTCGAGTCGACTCGAGGTCAAGTCCGTACGATGGCGGCGTGACCACCACCTCGCCGACCACCCTGAGCATCGGTGAGGTCAGCGCCCTGACCGGCCTGAGCGCGCACACCCTGCGCTTCTACGAGCAGGAGGGCCTGTTCGTCGCTCCCGTCCGGCGCACCGCGGGCGGGCGGCGCTGCTACACCCAGGAGGAGGTCGAGTGGCTCAGGGTGGGCGTGAAGCTGCGCTCGTCGGGCATGCCGCTGCCGGAGATCCGCCGCTACGTGCAGCTGGTGGGCGAGGGCGCCGGCACCGAGGCCGAGCGGCTGGAGGTCCTGCGCCGGCACGAGGAGCGGGTCCGGCAGCAGGTCGCCGACCTGCAGGAGGCCCTCCGGGTCATCCACACGAAGGTCGAGGTGTACGCCCGGCACCTCGCCGCGGGCACGGCCGACCGGGTCTGGAGCGACGGGCCCGCGTGCTGAGCCGACCCGGGTCCGGCGGACGCGAGCCGGTGGCGCGTCGCGCCGGGGGCTGCCGCGCGCGTCCTGCGCCCGGGCGACGACCGGGCGTGCACCTCGGTCACCGCACGCGGCAGCGCCCCCGAGCGGCCGAGTCACCTCCCGCGCGGGGGTGACCCGGTGGGGCTCGTCCCGGGACGACGGTCCTGACGTCGGGCAGGGGCGCTCAGTCCTGGGCCACGGGCGCGGGCGCGGTGGTGGAGGTCCCGCCGTCCACGTTGAGGATCTGGCCGGTGATGAAGGCCGAGGCGGGGGCGGCGAGGAAGAGCACCGCCTCGGCGATGTCGTCGACCGTCCCCAGCCGACCGAGGGGGATCGTGCTCACGAAGCCCTCGCGCACGGCCTCGTCGTCCAGCAGGGCCGCGGAGGCGTCGGTGCGGATCAGGCTGACCCGGACCCCGTTCACGCGCACCTGCCGCGGTCCCCACTCGGCGGCCAGGGCCCGGGTGGCGGCGTCCAGCCCGCCCTTGCTCGCCCCGTACAGGACGCTGCCGGCGCCGCCGGTCTCCCCGAGCCCGGAGGTGATGTTGACGACGCTGCCCCCGCCCCGGCCGGCCATGTGCGCCGCCGCGGCAGCGGCCAGCAGCAGCGGCGCCCGCAGGTTGACCGCGAGGAGGGCGTCCACGTCCTGCGCGGTCAGCGCGGCGCTGGCGCCGAAGTGGCCGATGCCGGCGTTGTTGACCAGCACGTCCACGGACCCGAGGGCCTCGACGGCCCGGTCGAACAGCGCGCGGGGAGCCTCCGGGTCGGCCATGTCGGCGGCCAGGACCACCGGGTCGTTCGGCAGCTGCTCGGCCCAGGCGGCCAGCGCCCCCTCGTTGCGCCCGGTGATGGCCACGCGCGCGCCGGCCACGGCCAGGCGCCGGCTGATCGTGGCACCCAGGCCGCGGCCGCCACCGGTGACCAGGACGGTGGCGCCCTGGAGCGGAGCGGGGACGGGCGCCTGGACGGCGTCGGAGCTGGGGCGCGTGCTGGAGACGGTGGTCGTCATGGGAGATCCCCCTGCGGGCAGCAGGCCGCGGCGCGGTGGCCGGACCGGTGAGTGGAACCTCCAGCCTACCGACATGTGGAGGTATCGCCTCCGCAAACATCGGCCCGGGGCTCGTCGTGCCCGGCGGACGGCGCGCCCTGCGGGCGGGGGCGTCAGCCCAGCGGGTCGGGAGCGGTCGCCAGGGCCCGGGCGGCGCCGCCGAGGCGGGGAGGGCCGTGGCCGAAGCCGGCGACCTCGACGCCGAGCGCGGCGAGCCGCTGCAGCGACCGGTGGGCGCCGGCGCGGTCGACGTGGAACGGCCCGAGCACCACCTGCCCGTCGACGTCCGCAGCGGTGTCGCCGGTGAGCACCGCGCCCAGGCGGGGGAAGTGCACCGCGATGCTGCCCGGGGTGTGCCCCGGCGTCGCCACGACCACGGCCTCGCCCGCGGGGTCGACCCGGTCGCCGTCGTCCAGCTCGCGGTGCACCGGGCAGGGGGGTGCGGGCGGCACACCGGCCCTGACCTGCTCGAACAGCGGCCGCTCGGCGTCGGTGACCAGCGGCGGTCGGCCCTCGGCGTCCCCCCGCACCACCGCCGCGTCGGCACGGCCCGCGCAGACCTCCACCTCGCCCCACGCGGCGATCTCGGCGGCGCTCCCGCTGTGGTCCGCGTGCCAGTGGGTGAGCACCACGCGGCGGACGTCGCCGCGGTCCAGGCCCAGCGCGCGCAGCGCCTCGGCCACCACCTCGCCCTGCCCGGGCAGGCCGGTGTCGACCACGGTCACCGCGCCGGCGTCGAGCCACAGGTAGGTGTTGCTCGGCCCGGTGGCCACCAGGTGCAGCCCCTCGGCGACCCGGGCCGGACCTCCGGGTCCGTCAGCCACGGGACGCCCCGGGCGGGAGGGGCCGGGCGCCGCGGTCGTCCTCGGAGGGGGCCATCCGCGGATGCTAGCGGCGAGGGCCGCGGGGCCGACCGGGCGAGGAAGCGGAGGACGGACCTCCAGCACAGGGCTACCCTCGCGCCATGCCCGACCCGCCGTCGCGCACCGTCCACGAGCAGCACCGCTCACCGGTGGGCGAGCGCCCGCTGCGCCGCGACGCCCAGCGCAACCGCCAGCTGATCCTCGACGCGGCGCAGGCGGTCTTCGCCGACGCCGGCCTCCAGGCGAGCCTCGACGACGTGGCGCGGAGGGCCGGGGTCGGGGTGGCCACGGTGTACCGCCGCTTCCCTGACAAGGAGGCCCTCGTCGAGGCGCTGTTCGAGGCGAGGATCGGCACGATCATCGACGTGGTCGAGCAGGCCCTCGCGCTGCCCGGCGGCTGGGACGGGCTGGTCCACGTCCTGCGCGAGGTCTCCCGCGTGCAGGCCGGCGACCGGGGGCTGCGGGAGATCGCCCTGAGCACCGGGTACGGCCGTTCCCGCGTCGCCGCCCAGCGCTCCCGGGTCGCGGCCGGGATCGAGCAGCTCATCGCCCGGGCCGAGGCGGAGGGGGTGCTGCGCGCCGGGATCACCGCCAACGACGTCCCCCTGGTCCTGTACATGGTCGGGGAGGTGGCGCAGAACACCAACGGCCTGCGCCTCGACCTCGCGGACCGCTACCTCGGCCTGGTCATCGACGGGCTGCGCGCCCGCCCCGGCACCGACCTCGGCCCGCCACCGGACGACGCCGAGCTGGAGCGCTTCATGCAGGGCTGGGGTCCCTCACCGCGGTCACCGAGGCCCGTGCCGCGGCCCGGCGCGGAGCTCCGCGTCCCGCAGACCTGAGGGGCGCCGGCCGCCCGCCGCCGGGTCGCTCGCGGGCGCGGCGACGAGGTCGCGGACCTGCTCGGCGGCGTGGTGGAGGAGCACCGCGTAGTCGGCGGCCGGGTCGTGCATCCACGCCCGGGAGGCCTGCTTGAACACGGCCAGGGCGAGGTCGGCGACCAGGTGGGCGGCCGCGGGGTCCGATCCGCGCTCGACCAGGGCGCCGGCGACGGCGGCAGCGATGGTGGCCAGCTTGTGCGCCTCGCGCTCCTGCAGCTCGCCCGAGGTCGCGATGATCGCGTCGCGCCGGCGCAGGTGCTCGCGCTCGCGGGCGTGGAACAGCTCCTCGCACGCGGCCATGGCGTGCACGGCGGCCGCCATCGGAGGCAGGTCGGCGGGGGCGTCGCGCAAGGACCCGGTGACGCGCTCGCGCAGCTCCTCCGCGCCGGCGAAGAGGACCTCCCGCTTGTCGGGGAAGTAGCGGAAGTACGTCCGGGAGGTCACGCCGACGTGGGCGGCGATGTCGCCGATCGTCGTCCGGTCGTAGCCGCGGACCGAGTACAGGTCCAGGGCGGCGAGCTCGAGCCGCTGCTTGGCGTGCGGTTCCCAGCGGGGCATGCGCCACGGTAGCAGCGCCGATGTCACAGCAGGACGACGTCTCCGGCCCGACCACCGTGATGTCGCAGTGCGACGACGCCTGCTAGTCTCCCGGATGTCACAGTGAGACATCGTGAGCGGCGTGCGGGACGCGCCCGGGCCAGCGGCACCGGCGCGGGACGTCCTGACCGCAGCGACCCTCCCCCTCGTCGAAGGACTGCTCATGCCCGCCAGCTCGACCGCGCCCGCCCCACCGACTCGCGACTCCCCCACCCGACCCGCCCACCGGTGGTGGCTGCTCATCGCGATGTGCACCGCCCAGCTGATGGTGATCCTGGACGCGACGATCGTGAACGTCGCCCTGCCCGACGCCCAGTCCGACCTCGGCTTCGCGTCCGCCGACCGGCACTGGGTCGTCACCGCCTACGCCCTCGTCTTCGGCAGCCTGCTGCTCGTCGGCGGCCGCGTCGCCGACCTGGTCGGCCGACGGCGGGCGGTCCTGATCGGCCTGGCCGGCTTCGGGCTCGCCTCCGCCCTCGGCGGGGCCGCTGACAGCCTCACCACCCTGGTCCTCGCCCGGGCGCTGCAGGGCCTGTTCGGGGCGCTCCTGGCCCCGGCGACGCTGGCGGTGATCACCACGACGTTCACCGACGAGGGTGAGCGCGGCAGGGCGTTCGGGATCTACGGCGCCGTCGCTGCCGGTGGCGGCGCTGTCGGCCTGCTGCTCGGCGGCGTGCTCACCGAGTACGCCAGCTGGCGCTGGACCCTGTACGTCAACACCGTGCTGGCCGCCGTCGGGGTCGTCGGTGCGCTGGCGACGCTGGCGCACCAGGAGCGGGTGCGCGGCCAGCGGCCCGACCTGGCCGGCGCCGCGACCATCACCGTGGGCCTGTTCGGGCTGGTCTTCGGCTTCTCCAACGCCTACGAGAGCGGGTGGTCCGCCCCGCTCACCGTGGTCTGCCTGGCGGGGGGCGCCCTGCTGGTCGCCGCGTTCCTGGTGGTCGAGGCGCGCGTCGCCGACCCGATCCTGCCGCTGCGGGTGCTGACCTCGCGGGTGCGCGGCGCATCGCTGCTGGTGCTCTTCCTCGGCAGCGTGGGCCTGTTCGCCGAGACCCTCTTCCTGACCTACTACCTGCAGGAGAACCTCGGCTTCACCCCCCTCCAGGCCGGGCTGGCGTTCCTGCCCCAGACCCTCGGCGCCGTCGGAGCGTCGCTGGCCAGCGGGATCCTGCTGCGCCGGCTGCCGGCCCGGGTGCTGCTGCCGGTCGGCACCCTGGTGGCCGCGGGCGGCGCCCTGCTGCTGGGCCGCATCGACGGGTCCGCCGACTACGCCGCGGTCGTCCTGCCGGGTTCGGTGCTCATCGGCGCCGGCATCGGCCTGGCCTTCTCCATCGCCGTCAACCTGGGCGTCTTCGGGGTCCGCGACGAGGACGCCGGAGTCGCCTCGGCCGCGGTCGCCGCGGTCCAGCAGATGGGCGGCTCGATCGGCCCGTCGCTGTTCAACACCATCGCCGGCACGGTGGTGGCCGGCTACCTCGCGACCCGCCCCGCCGGCGCCGATGTCGAGGCTGAGGCCGCCGCGTACTCCTACAGCGTGGCCTTCTACATCGCGGCCGCGGTCCTGGCAGGGGCCGCCTTGACCAGCGCTGCACTGCTACGAGCGCACGGACGCCGCGACACCCGCGACCGCACGCGGTGAGGCACACCGGCCACGAGCACCGTCACGGCTGACCGAGGAGACGATCACGTGAGGACAGCCCTACCGCCGTTCACCCTCAACGACGGCGTCGAGTACCCGGCGATCGGCCTGGGCACCTTCGGGATGCGCGGCAGCGAGGGCGTCGACGCGATCACCGCCGGGCTGGAGGCCGGCTACCGCCTGCTGGACACCTCCAGCGGCTACCGCAACGAGCCCGAGGTCGGCGAGGCCCTGCGCCGCACCACCGTCCCCCGCTCCCAGGTCCGGGTCACCACCAAGCTGCTCGGGCCGGACCACCCCTACGAGAGGGCGCGGCGGTCGATCCGGGCGTCCCGGGAGCGTCTGGGCGGCGACCCGATCGACCTGTACCTGATCCACTGGCCCAACCCGCGCCAGAACCGCTTCGTCGAGGCCTGGCGCGCCGTGATCGACGCCCGCGAGGCTGGCGACGTGGTCAGCATCGGGGTCTCCAACTTCGAGCGGCCCCACCTCGAGGCGATCATCGACGCGACCGGCGTCGTCCCGGCCGTCGACCAGGTCGAGATCCACCCGTACTTCGTCTCCGAGCCGCTGCGGGCGTTCACCGCCGGCCTCGGGATCGTCACCGAGTCGTGGAGCCCGCTCGGGCTGGGGCGGGCGCTGCACGACCCGGTGGTCACCTCGGTCGCCGCCGAGCACGGCGTCACCGCGGCGCAGGTCGTGCTGCGGTGGCACCACCAGATCGGCTGCCTCCCGGTCCCGCGGTCCTCGGACCCGCGGCGGCAGGCCGCGAACCTCGACCTGGCCCTCGTCCTCTCCGAGGAGGAGGTGGAACGGATCAGCGCCCTGGGCCGCCCGGGCTCCCCGCGGTACGGCCGCCTGTGGGGTGGCGACCCGGCGACCGAGGAGCGCTGACCGACCCGCACCGCAGCACGCGCCGGAGGAGGCCCTCCCCCGGCTCACCGCACGACACCTCATGAACGGGGACCACCGTGGACATCACCCGCAACGGCCGCACGACCGTCACCAGGGCGCCCGAGTCGACCTTCACCGGCGACGTCCTCATCGGCGGCTACTTCCACCGCGCCGCGCCGAGCCGGCTGGCCGGCGCCGTCGTGACCTTCACCCCGGGCTCGCGCACGCCGTGGAAGGTGAACCCGGCCGGTCAGACGCTGGTCGTCACCAGCGGCACCGGCTGGGCGCAGGCCGAGGGCGAGCCGATCGTCGAGATCCGCGCCGGCGACCTGGTCTGGTGCCCACCGGGGCAGCGGCACTGGGAGGGCGCCACCCCCGACCACGAGCTGACCTGCGTCGCCGTCCAGGAGGAGGGCAGCGGCGGGGGCGTCAGGTTCCTGGCGAAGGTGAGCGACGAGGAGTACCTCGCCGGTCCCGGCGGTCGTTAGCGCAGCGCCGCCGACCCGGGACGGGCGGCCGGGACAGGGCGCGTCAGCTCGGGACGTCGCGGACGGGGTCGCTGCCGTCCCAGTCCACCGCGGCCTGCGAGACCAGGGCACGGAGGCCGTCGAAGAGGGCGTTGCGCTCGACCAGCTCGGTCATCAGGCCGATCGTCGGGCGGGTGTCGAGGTAGACGACCCTCACGCCCCCCAGGGCGCTCTCGTACGGCACGTCCCCGCCGGCGGCGCGGTGCCGCTCCAGCTCGGCGTCGAGGTCGTCGGTGATGGCCCCGAGGTGGTGCGGCGCGTCCCGCCCCGCCGGGACGCTGTCGCGGTACGCCGAGGGCCGGTCGTCGTGCTGCTGCACCAGCTCGACCTGCAGCGCGCCGGCCTGGGCCCACACCACGCTGGTGTCCAGCGGCACCGCCGCGCCGTGGCGGAGCACCTCCACCCCGCGCGTCCCGGGCAGGCGGTAGAAGGGCCCCACTCCCGCCGCGAGCCACCCCGCCACGGCGGACTCCAGGTCGTCGACGACCCAGGCCGTCTGGAAGTAGTCGCGCACGGCACGACGATAGCGAGACCCAGGGCCCCGGCCGGGCGGGTCCGCTGCGTCGCGACGGCCGTGCGCGCCCGGCGTCGGGTCAGCCCTTGAGGCCGCTCGCGAAGCCGCGGATGACGTACTTCTGCAGGACCACGAAGACCAGCAGGATGGGGAGGGTCGCGAGGACGACCGAGGCGAAGACCAGGCCCCAGCTCGCCGTGTACTGCCCGACGAACTGGTAGATGACCACGGGCAGCGTCTCCTTCGAGGACCCGCCGAGGTAGAGCAGGGGGGTCAGGAAGTCGTTCCAGATCGCCACGGCGTTCAAGATGATCACCGTGCCGGTGATGGGCCGCAGCAGCGGGAAGACGACGCGGGTGAAGCTCTGGAACTGGCTGGCCCCGTCCACGAGGGCGGCTTCGGCGTACTCGGCGGGCAGAGCCCTGAGGAAACCGGTGTACAGGAAGATCGAGAACGGCATCTGCAGGCCCACGTAGAACAGGACCATGGACGTGTAGGACCCGAGGAGGCCGGCCTCGTAGACGAGGCGGTACAGGGGCACGAGGGCCAGCTGGAAGGGCAGGACGATGCCCAGCAGGAACAGGATGTACATCCCGTAGCTCAGCCTGGAGTGGACGCGTGACAGGTAGTACGCCGCCAGGGAGCCGACGAGCACGATGATCAGGATGCTCGTCGTGGTGATGACCACGGAGTTGAGCAGGGCCGGTCCGAGCGTGGCCCCCAGCCAGGCCTGCGGGTAGTTGTCGAGGTACAGCTCCCTCGGCAGCCCGAGGCCGCCCTCGTTGATCTCCGACGGGGTCTTCAGGGAGAGGGCCACCAGCACGTAGGCGGGGAAGAGGAAGGCGACCGCCACGGCGACCATCACGAGCTCGCGGACGAGCGTGCCGAGTCCGTAGCGCTGAGTCATCCCGCGACCTCGCGCGACCGGAGGATCCTCAGCTGGACGAGGGCGACGGCGGCCACGAGGAGCGCGAGGACCAGCGCGATGGCGGTGCTGTACCCGTACCGGCCGTACACGAAGGCCTCCTTGTAGATGAGGGTCGACGGGACCTCGGTGGCGTAGCCCGGTCCCCCGTTGGTGATCGCGAAGACCTGGTCGAAGAGCTTCAGGCCGCCGATGGTCGAGAGCATCACGTTGATCGTGATGGCCGGGGCGATGAGCGGGAGGGTCACGTTGCGGAACCGCGCGACGAGGCCGGCGCCGTCGAGCGCCGCCGCCTCCTCGAGCTCGGCGGGGATCCCCTCCATGGCCGCCAGGAAGATGACCATCGAGTAGCCGGCGTACTGCCACACCACCGTCGCGCCGATCGCCCAGAGCGCCACCGACGGGTCGCCGAGCCAGTTCTGCTGCAGCCCGTCCAGCCCGACGAGCCCCAGGACCGCGTTGATGCCCGCGGTGGGCGCCGGGTTGAACAGGTACTTCCACAGGAACGCGATGATGACCGGGCTCACGACCGCGGGGGCGAAGAAGACGGCGCGCAGCACGAACCGGGACTTGATCATCCGGTGGACCCCGAGGGCCAGCAGCAGACCGACCAGGTTCTGGACGACGACGATGAAGACGGCGAGGAGCACCGCGTTCCGCAGGGCGCCGGCCGACTGGGGGTTGGTGAAGACCCGTCGGATGTTGTCGAGACCGACGAAGCTGCGCTCCTCCCCCAGGCCGCTCCAGTCCGTGAAGGCGAACAGCGCCCCCGACAGCGAGGGGTAGATGATCACCAGCAGGTAGACGGCCAGGGCCGGGAGGGCGAACAGGACCGACGGGGACAGGCGCCGTGCCCGCCCACGGGGCCGTCCAGGCGGGGACCCAGCGCTGCGTGCCGCCGGGGCGCCCGGTGACGGGCGCCCCGGGGCGGTGCTGACAGCGCTCATGACCCTTCTGCGTAGGCCGCGTCGAGCTGGGCCAGGGCACCGTCGATGTCCGTCGACCCGGCGAAGAGCTCCTGGACCACGGCGAAGTGCGCCGGCTGGACCTGGGCGTTGGGCCACTCCTGGTCCATGTAGGGCACGGAGCGGTCCTCGGCGATGTAGGGGACGAAGGGCTGCAGCGACTCCTCCACCGTCGACGGGTCGTCGACGCCGAAGGGGATGATGGCCGTGGCCTCGGCGAAGGCGGCCGTGTTCTCCGGCTGGCCGAGGAACTCGATGAAGGCCTTGGCCTCCTCGAGGTTGTCGCTGTCGGGGCTGACGGCGTACCCGGAGCTGATGCCGGCCGGGATCTTGAGCGCCTCGGCGGTGTCGGCCGCCGGGAGCGGGAACATGCCGAACTCGGCGCGGCCGGCGGCGGCGTCCGCCACCTGCGGGAGGATCGTCGAGACCTGCACCATCATGGCCGCCTCGCCCTCCGCCGTCAGGCTGATGGCCTGCTCGAAGGTGGTGCCGTTCGGGTTCTCCTGGAAGTAGCCGCGCTCGTTGAGCTCCAGGTAGCGCTGGAAGGTGTCGCGCCAGCCGGAGTCCGAGAAGGTCGCCTCTCCCTCGAGCATCCGGGTGGCCAGGTCGGGGTCGTCAGCGAAGGCGACGGACGGGGCGATCGCGTAGTTGATGAGCTGGGTGACCCACGGCGTCTGGTTGCCCAGCGCGAGCGGGGTGACACCGGCGGCCTTCAGCGCCTCGCAGGCGGCGAGGAACTCCGGCCAGGTGGTCGGCTCGGTGATGCCCTGCTCGCTGAAGATGTCCTTGTTGTAGATGACCCCGATGACGCCGACTCCCGGCGACCACATGAGGGTGTCCTGCCCGTCCCCCAGCAGCCGACGGAGCGACTCGGGCACCGACTCGACCCAGGCCTGGTCGGTGAGCGGTTCCATGGCGCCCGCGGACGAGAGCTGGGCCGTCGACATGGCGCTGCCGTTGCCCGGCCACGCCACGTAGACGTCCGGCGCGTTGCCCGCGCCGATCTGCGCGCGGAGCGCCGTCTGGAGCTGGTCGACCGGGGCGTAGGAGACGTCGATGGTCGTCCCGGGGTTCTCCGCCTCGAAGGCCGCGATGATCGGGTCCAGCGCGGCCTTCTGGTCGGTGTTCCCGGTCAGCGTCAGGCCGGCGCCGCCGGCGCCGCCGCCACCTCCCTCGGGGTCGGTGCCCCCGCAGGCGACGAGCACGACGGTCAGCGACAGCCCCAGCAGGGCTGGAGCGGCGCCGCGGCGCAGGCGGGGTGAGCGGGACGGGCGGGGTGTCGACTGCATGGGTTCGTCCTCTCCGGGGGATCCGGCGGACTCACCGGATCAGCCGGTCGTGGTGGGGGTCGTCCGTCGACCTGCCCGGGAGCTCACGTCCTCGAGCATCGGTGCACGAGGGCTCCTGCAGAGTTGGCACGCACATCGCTGTGGCGCCAGGTGCTGGATTGGAACGGTTCAATGCACCGCCGAAGGTACGCAGCGGCGCCCCGCGCGTCAAGACCTCCGCGTGATCGTCACCCCGCCGTGGGCGGGGCGAGCACGCGGGCGCTCGACGCCCGCGGGACGAGGTCGGGCTCGAAGACCGCCAGCCGCGCCTCGTCGCCCGAGCCGAGCAGCAGCTCCGCCGCGCGCCGGCCGAGCTGCTCCCGCGGCTGGCGCACCGACGACAGCGGCACCGCGGCTGACGCGGCGTAGTCGATGTCGTCGTAGCCGACGATGGCCAGGTCCTCCGGCACCCGGACGCCTCGCAGGAGGCACTGCTGGAGCACCCCCAGCGCGACGAGGTCGTTCGCGCAGAAGACGGCCGTCGGCCGCTCGTCCTGCGGGAGGTCGAGCACGACCGCAGCGGCGCGCCGCCCCTCGGCCACGGAGAGCCCCGCCGTCAGGACCGTCGTGGTGGAGGCGGCCCCCACCACCTCCAGGAAGCCCTGCTGGCGCTCGCGCACCTGCGGCACCGACAGCGGCCCGCCGAGGAAGGCCGTCCGGGTGTGCCCGCGGTGCACGAGGTGCTCCCCGACCGCTCGTCCGCCGCGCACGTCGTCGACCGCGACCGCCCCCGCCGTCCACCGCTCGCCCGGCCCCGCGGCGCGGTCGACGAGCACTGCCGGCACCTCGCTGCGGCGCAGGATCTCCAGGCTCGGTGCGGAGACGGGGGTGATGAGCACCCCCATCACCCTCATCTCCGCCAGCCGGGCGAGCTGCCGCCGCTCGCGCTGCTCGTCGCCACCGCTGCTCGAGACCACCACGAGGGCGTCCTGCTCGTCCGCGACGGACTCCACGCCCGCCACGACGTCCGTGAAGAAGGGGTTGGCGATGTCCAGGACCACGACGGCGATGGTGCGGCTGGCGCCGGCCCGCAGCTGGCGCGCCGACTCGTTGCGGACGAAGTCCAGGTCCTCGATGGCAGCGAGCACGTGCTCCCGCGTGCGCTCGGCGACCAGCTGGGGCCGGTTCAGGACGTTGCTCACGGTCCCCACCGACACACCGGCGCGACGAGCGACGTCCTTGATGCCGCTCATCCTGCGCCCGGCGGGAAGGGGCCGCCCTGCCCGGTCGCCCACGGTCGTACCGTATCCGGACCGGGCGCGTCCCGGTCGGCTGGTGCGGCCACCTTCTCGAGGCGCACGGGTCCCCGGAGTCCCGCGCGCTCCTGGCCGCGGAAGACCGCGGGGGTGGGTGATGCCACCTGGAGGTAGCCGGCGAGGGTGCCACGGACGACGACCTCGAGCTCCAGCTCGGCGGTCCGGCGGCCCGCGAGCGCTGCCCGGAGCGCCGACGTCAGGTCGGCCCGGTACGGGCTCCAGGCGAGGGACGCGACGGGGGCACCCGCCAGGAGCACCTGGACGCTCCCGCGCACCGCGCCGAGGTCGAGGACGAGGCGCTCCCCGTCGGCGAGCGGGACCGCGGGCAGGGTCGTGCGGTAGGCCACCTCCCCGGCCAGCGCCCCGAGCCCGAGCTCGCCCCAGTCCACCAGGGGAGCCGCCGCGGGCCCCACCTCGGCGGAGACCGGTCCCTCGAGGAGCGCCCCTCCTCGCCGACCTCCCGGCCGGTCGAAGCGGAGGAGCACCTGGTGGCGCCCCTCGGCCGCGGCGGGCAGCCGGACCACGGGACCCTCGACCGCCAGCTCCCCGCCCTCGCACCACGCGGTGAAGGCGAGCTCCGTCGGCACCGTCAGCGTCCGGGCGCCGAGCGGGGCGCCCAGCCGGAGCCACCTCACCTCGTGCTGCGACGGATCGAGGTCGGGCACCACGGGCACGACCGCTCCGGCGCCGCCCCGCACCTCCTCCAGCCAGCCCGCTCCCGGCAGGGGGTGCGGCCGCGCGACGATGCACGCCGCCCTGGGGTCCTGCCACGGCAGGTGGCGCAGGTGCGCACCGACCTGCACCCCGTCCCGTCGCGCCGTCCACCGCCCGGCCCCGGTGACGACGCCGAGCCCGCCCAGGGCGACCGGCGCCGAGTCGACGAGGACCGCCGCCCCCCTGGCCGTGCTGGTGCTGCGCAGCGACAGCACGTTGTCCCCCTCCCGCAGCAGCGCCCGCAGGTCGTAGTGGTGGTAGCGGGCGAAGCGCCGGCCCTCGTACGGGTCGAAGGCGCTCTGCCGACCGACCTCGACCCCGTTGACGACGACGGTGCAGGGCTGTTCCGAGCCGATCTGGACCCGTGCGTCGCGCAGGCCCGCAGGGGCGGTGAACACGGTCTCCACCTCGACGGTGCTCGCGGGGGTCGACTCGCCCTCGGCCACCACCCACTCGGGGCGGCGGTAGGCCGTGGTGTCGGTGACCACCGCGAAGGAGGCGCGCAGCTCGCCCGCGTCGACGGCCCGGAACCACAGCTCCACCGCCCGCGCTCCCGGCGCGAGCGGTGTCAGGGTCCAGTGCCCCTCGCCCCCCACGGGGGCCTCGACACCGTCCAGGAGCACCGTGCGAGGAGCGCCGGCCCCGACGACCAGGGTCGCGGGCCTCCCGTCGTCGGGGACGTCGAGGGTCGTGCGGAGGCCGACCTGCTCGCCGGGTGCCAGGTGCGCCCAGGCCAGGAACTCCTCCGGGACGTACCCCTTCGGCCCGAGGGTCTCCCCGTGCGTCGGGTCGTCCTGGATCCCGCGGGAGAGGGACCACGAGGCAGGCGCCCACGCCGCGCCCGTGCGCCACGGCTCCGCCACGGCGGCGGGGACGGGGCCGGTGACCACGGCGAACGGGCCGTAGGTCGCCGTGACCGGGTACCACCCGGAGGGCTGGTCGCCCTCGGCGCTCTCCAGGGACCACACCTGCGGCGGGAGGAGCTCCAGCTGGTCGCGGGGGCCCACGTCCCCCCAGGTGTTGTCCAGCCGGGAGCGGGCCAGGAGGCTGAAGTCGGACAGCTCGGCGACGACCTCGCCGGCGACGTCCGGCACGCCGTCAGCGGGGGGCAGGTCGGTCCCCGCGACCAGGACCGTCACCGACCCGTCGCAGAAGCTGCCGTCGACGGTCAGGGAGCCGCCGGCGTCGGCCAGTGCGGCCACCGCCCGCCGCGTGCCGTCGCGCGGGTCCCACTGCTGCACCTGCGACCCCGGGTCCAGGCCGTGCAGGACGACCCGCCAGCTGCGCCCGGTGACGGGCACGAAGCCGTACCCCTCGTCGCGAGCGGTCCTCCAGTAGGTGTCCCATCCGCCCGTGACGAAGTCCTCGAAGCCGACGACGCCCGGCATGATCGGCTGCCGCGTGCCCGTCCGGTCGTCGTGGGCGAACACCCCGACGACCGTCGTCGTCCCGACCCGGCGCAGCAGCGCCGGCGCGTCGGCCTCGACGTGCACCGGGCCGTGGTGCAGCGCCGCCGGCACCTCGGCCGCGGTGTCCACCCGTCGGACGCGTCCTCGGGCGAGGGCGGCGGCGAAGCGGTCGCCACCGTCGTCACCCTCGCCTCCGGGGAACCAGGACGGTGCGGCGCCCACGACGACCACGGTGCCGCCGGAGTCGGCCAGGTCGGCCAGGCGCCCCGCGGCGGCCGCGTCCAGCGCGGTGGCTGCCGGGAGGACGGCGTTGCGGAACGCCAGGTCGCCGAGCCTCAGGACCCCCGCGTCCACCGCGCCCCTCGCCAGCGCGGCGTCGTCCAGGACGGAGTAGTCCCACCCGGCCGACTCCAGGACCCCGCGGCGCTCGTGGTACCAGGCCGGCTCGCCGTTGAGCTGCTGGTAGACCTCGGCCGACCGCGCCGCAGCCGGGAGCGGGCCGTCCAGGGCCGTGCCGCCCTGGGCCGTGGTGCTGGGGTGCAGGAGCACGGTGTCGGAGACGTGGCGCCCGGTGCTGAACAGCCGGCAGAGGCGCGCCACGGCACCGGAGAGCACGTGGTACTCGGGCCAGTACGGCTGACGGAAGCACGTGGAGGGCGGTGCCCACTCCCACCAGCCCCCGGCGGTGCTGTAGTACACGGCGTGGGGGTCGAACAGGGTCGCCCCCCGGCGCAGGAACGGTGCCAGCCAGTCGTAGGTCTCCTCGAGGGTGCCCCCCCACCCCGAGGAGTGGAAGGCCTCGATCCACGTGCGCCGGTGCCCGTGGGCGTGGGCGAGGGAGCTGTGCAGCTTCGTGTCGCCCCAGTGGTCGCTGCCGGGCACCGCGTAGCCCCGGTGCGTCCCGAGGTAGTCGCCGTAGAGCCCGACGGCTCCGGTGGGGTGCCCCTCGCGCGCCGGGCTCTGCTGGTCGAAGCCGCAGACGAGGCCGTGCTCGGCGAACCAGCGCTCGAGCGGGTCGAAGAACGACCTCCGGGCCGAGGCGGCGCGGTGGCGGTGGTAGTCCAGGCGCACCCGCTCGCCCGTCAGCTCCCCGCCCCGGCCGTCGACCCCCTCGATCGGCTCGCCCCACAGCGCCGGCAGCACCGACGTCAGGTCGTAGGCGTGGTCCGCCGCGAAGGACGCCGCGAAGCGGGGGCCCCAGGTGGGCGTCGTCGGCAGCTCGTCCTGGAAGAACCCGGGGATCACGGTGCCGAACCACCGGCCGACCCGGCGCGCGAACTCGCCGTGGACGGTGTCGATCAGCGCTGCGCAGGCGGCCGGGCTGTAGTAGTCGAAGCCGTTCTCCTGGGCGAAGACCAGGACCAGCCGGTCCCCCGGTCCCTCCCACCGGGCCGTCCCGTCGACCACCTCGACGGGCGTGGTGCGCGACCCGCCGTCGGTGACGTAGGCGAGGAGGGCGACGGCCCCGTGGGGGGTGCTCAGGGAGGCGCCTCCCGGGTGGTCGAGGTGCACCTCGACCCGGCCGAGGGCCTGACCGGCCCACTCGGGGCGCTGGGTCACGAGCCGGCCCTGGAAGTTGGCCCCGGAGAAGCCGACCTGGTCGTAGGGCCACAGCCGGAAGTCGAGGTCCTCGGCGACCTCGCACGCCCCCTCGAAGAGCTGCCACCACTCCTCGGTGAGGTAGGCCGGGTCGTCGGCGAGGGAGCCGAACAGCGGCCCGGTGGGCGCGAGGTTCATGACGACCGCCTGCGCCACCCCCTGGGAGCGCAGCTGCCGCATCTGCCAGGTCAGCCGCTCCGGCCGGACCGTGCCACCGCTCCACCACCAGATGGGCACAGGACCGAAGCCGGCCGCGTCGGGCACCGCGAACGCCGCAGCCAGGGACGCGGCGTCCCCGTCCTCGGGCAGGAACGGGCGCGCCACGGGACGGGCCGGCCGGGCCTCGGGACGGGTCATCGACGTACCTCCGGGGTGGGTGGTGGAGCGGGACGGCCGGTCGGGGCCCGGTCGAGCGCCGCGGCGACCGCCATCAGGGCCGGCTCCCCGACGGGGATGCCCCCGCGGGGTGAGACGGCCGCCGCGAAGTCGCGCACGGTGCCGTCGCGGTGAGGCGCCGCACGGGCGGCGACCTCCGCCTCGTCGGCCCCGATGCCGAGCCCCACCAGCGCAGCGGCGGTCGCCGCCCACGCGCGGGGCTCGTCCAGGAGGTGGCGCACCGGCGAGTCCATCGTGACCTCGGGCGGCCGGGCGGCCTGCGGCGGCCACGGGAGGGTCCACGCGTGCCGGCCGCTGGGCACGTCGAGGGGGACGCTGCCGTCCGGGAGGTGGACCTCCGCCGTCGCGCCGGGCGGCACCGCCAGGGCCAGGTGCCACGAACCGCCCTCCACGCGCCAGTCGACGCTGACGGGGCCGTAGGGGCTGGCGTGGCGAGCGGAGGCCGAGGTCAGGCCCCCGCCGGGCACCGGCGCGACGAGGACCCGGCGGTAGCCCGGGGCAGCCGGTGCGAGCCCGGCGACGGTCCGGTGCAGCCAGTCGGCCACGGCCCCCAGGGCGTAGTGGTTGAAGGACGTCATCTCTCCGGGGTTGACGGACCCGTCGGGCAGCATGCTGTCCCAGCGCTCCCACACCGTGGTCGCCCCCATGGTCACGGGGTACAGCCAGGACGGGCACGAGCGCTGCAGCAGCAGCCGGTAGGCCAGGTCCGCGCGTCCCGTCGCCGTCAGGGCGTCGGCGACCAGCGGGGTGCCCACGAAGCCGGTGCTGATCCGGAACCCCGAGGCGCGCACGAGGTCCGCCAGCCGCTCGCCGGCCCGTCGGCGCTGCTCGGGCTCCACGACCAGGTCCCAGGCCAGGGCCAGGGCGTAGACCGTGGGGCAGTCGCTCAGCACTCGACCCCCTGCCGTCACGTACTCGGCGACGAACGCTCGGCGAGCCCGCTCGGCGAGGGCCCCGTAGCGGTCGGCGGCCTCCTGCCGTCCCAGGGACCGAGCGGCACGAGCCAGCAGGGCGGTCGAGCGCACCACGTGGGCGCTGGCGACGACGTCGGGGTCGGCCTGCGCCGCAGCTGCGTCGTCGGGTGGCGCGGTGGGGTCGAGCCAGTCGCCGAACTGGAAGCCCCCCGTCCACAGCAGGTCGTCCCCCGCCGCCGCGAGGATCCGCTCGACCCAGGCCACCATGCTGTCCCACTGGTCCTCGAGCACCCCCCGGTCGCCGCTGCGCTCGAAGACCACCGAGGGCACGACGGTGGCGGCGTCGCCCCACGCCGCGGCCGGCAGGACCGGCCCCGGCAGCACGTCCGGCACCACGAAGGGCACGGCGCCGTCGGCGGCCTGGTCGGCGGCGAGGTCCTTGAGCCACGAGACCAGGAAGCCGCCGGCGTCGGCCAGGAACAGGGCGGTCGGGGAGAAGACCTGGATGTCCCCGGTCCATCCGAGCCGCTCGTCGCGCTGGGGGCAGTCGGTGGGGACGTCGACGAAGTTGCCCTGCATGCTGCGGCGGACGTTCTCGTGCAGGGCGACGACGTCGGGCTCGGAGCAGGTGAAGGTCCCCGCCGGCTCCAGGTCGGAGCCGACGACCACCGCCTCGACGTCCTCGGCCGCGAGGCCGGCCAGGCCGCGCACCTCGGCGTAGCGGAACCCGTGCAGGGTGAGCGCGGCGTCCAGCACCTCCTCCCCCCCTGCGAGGTGGTAGGTGTCGGTGGCCCTCGCCGAGCGCAGCGGGCGGACGGCGAGGCGACCGTCGTCCAGGACCTCGGCGTGCCGGACGACGACGCGCGCGCCGCGCTCCCCGCGGGCCCGCAGGCGCACGCGGCCGACGACGTTCTCGCCGAAGTCGACGAGCACCCCGCCGTCCGGCGGACGGACGACCGACACCGCGGGCACGGTCCTCAGCGCGCGCACCGGTGGTCCGTCCGCCGCGACCAGCACCGCGGCGTCGAAGGAGTCCTGGGGCAGCACGTCCACGGCGGCCCACCCCGCGGCGTCGTGGCCCGGCTCCGACCAGCCCCGCTCCACGCGGCGGAGGTCGACCTCCTGGCCGTCGTACAGGTCGTCGGAGAGGACGTGGCTGGGCGACCAGCGCCACTGCTCGTCGGTGGCGACGAGGTCCTCGCCGCCGTCCTCGTAGTGCAGCTCGAGCTGGGCGAGCAGGGAGCGCCGGGTGCCGTAGTGGGCGCGCGCGCCCGACCAGGCCATGCGCCCCCGGTACCAGCCGTTGCCGAGCAGGGACGCGATCGCGTTCTGACCCTCGCGCAGCAGCGCGGTGACGTCGTGGGTGCGGTAGCGCAGACGGTGCGCGTAGGAGGTCCATCCCGGCGCCAGCACCTCGTCGCTCACCGGGCGACCGTTGATCCAGGTCTCGTGCGTGCCGAGCGCCGTGACGTGCAGCCGGGCGCGGAGCAGGCCGGGACCCACCGCGAACTCCCGCCGGACGCGCGGCGCCGGGCCGGGGGCGCTCCCCGGGGCGAGGTGGGCCGCGTCCGGGTCGCCGGTGACCGGCCGCGCGACCCAGTCGTGGGGGGCGAGCAGTCCGGCCTCGAGGAGCGCGCCGTCGCTCCACGCCGTCGCCGTGCCGTCGACCGCCGTGGCCCGGACCCGCACCACCCGGCCCTCCCGGCTGCGCAGGGGGTCGAACGGCCACCTGACGCACAGCTGCTCGGCCGAGGGGACCTCCCCCGTGGACTCCGACACCCCGCCGTCGTCGTCCAGCAGCTGCAGCTCGTACGACGACTGCACCCAGCCGGGCCGGTCGGTCCTCACCTGCCACGACAGGCGCGGGGCGGCCGTCCCCAGCCCCAGGGCGGTCCCGGGCGGTCGGTGCTCGGCGCGCAGCCGCGCGATCCGAGCGGCAGCCGGAGCGGCGAGCTCGCGCATGAGACCTCCGTGTCTCGTCGTCACGCTCACAGCGGGACGCCGCTCGCCGTGCCGGACGGTGCTGAAACGATCCAACAATGGAGGTCGCCGGCACCGCCGTCAATCCTCGCGTCAGCGGCGCGCTGGACCGAGGGCTCCTCGTCACGGCCGCGCCGGCGGAGCCCTCCTTGACGGCCGGGGCTCCCCCGACTAGCGTCGTGCCGCGTTTGAAACCTTTCACCGGGGGCGATGTGGCCGACCAGCTCAGCAGGGCGCTGCGCACCCTGCGCGACGCCGGTGAGTCCTGCGGCGCCGTCCGCGCCCCCTGCGGCGCCCACCTCGACGCCCTGCACGGTGATCGCCACGCTCTCGTCCGTGGAGGGGGCTCCGGCAGGTCGACGCTGGTCGAGGTGCTGGCGGGCGTCCACCGCCCCGACTCCGGCGGGGTGCTGCTGCTCGGCCGACCGGGGACCTCCTCGGCCCCGCGGACGCCCGGGCCGCCGGCGCCTCCGTGAGCCACCGGGAGCCCGCCCTCCCCCCTGGCCCCGCCGTGGTCGAGGACACCCCCCACCGGTCGCCACCACCGGGGGCGGGGCGTGGCGGTGGAGGCCGGGGGAAGGGCGAGGTCGTGCTCGGCCCCCGACGACGCCCGACGCGGGCGACGTCGACCACTCCGCCCGACCCGTGCCCGTCACTCCTCCACCCCGCACCTGCGGGACGCAGGCACGCCGGGCGTCGTGCAGGCGCAGGGCCTCCCCGGAGCGCAGGCGGCCGTGGCCGGCACCGACGTGGACACCCGCCGGCAGGCTGGGACGGCCCCGTTCCTCGACCTCGACGCCCACCGACGCACGCGCAGTCAGGAGACAGGCCATGAGCACGACCACCCAGGAGCGCCAGGACTCAGCCCTGGCGGCGCTCGCCGCCCAGACCATCGAGCTGCCCTCGTGGGCCTTCGCCAACTCGGGCACCCGCTTCAAGGTGTTCTCGCAGCGGGGCGTCCCCCGCGACCCGTTCGAGAAGGTCGCCGACGCCGCGCAGGTGCACCTGCACACCGGCGTGGCGCCGCGGGTCTCGCTCCACATCCCGTGGGACCTGGTCGACGACTTCGGCAAGCTCTCCGCCCACGCCGCCGACCTGGGCGTGAGCATCGGGGCGATCAACTCCAACGTCTTCCAGGACGACGACTACATGCTCGGCTCGCTCACCCACCCCGACCCCGCGGTGCGCGACAAGGCCGTGGCCCAGCACCTGCGGTGCCTCGACGTCATGCGGGCCACCGGGTCGACCGACCTGAAGGTCTGGCTGCCCGACGGGCTGAACTACCCCGGCCAGGACGACATCCGCAGCCGCCAGGAGCGGCTCGCCGAGTCCCTGCAGCGGGTCTACGCCGAGCTCGACCCCGAGCACCGGCTGATCCTGGAGTACAAGTTCTTCGAGCCGGCCTTCTACGCCACGGACGTGCCGGACTGGGGCACCTCGCTGCTGCACTGCCTGGCGCTGGGCGACCAGGCGATGGTGGTGCTCGACACCGGCCACCACGCACCGGGGACGAACATCGAGTTCATCGTCGCCCAGCTGCTGCGCATCGGGCGGCTCGGGGCCTTCGACTTCAACTCCCGCTTCTACGCCGACGACGACCTCATCGTCGGCGCGGCCGACCCCTTCCAGCTGTTCCGGATCATGCACGAGATCGTGCGCGGCGACGCCCTGCGCCCCGACTCGGGCGTGCGCTTCATGCTCGACCAGTGCCACAACGTCGAGCCGAAGGTCCCGGGCCAGATCCGCTCGGTGACCAACGTGCAGGAGGCCACGGCCAAGGCCCTGCTCGTCGACCGCGAGGCGCTCGCCGCCGCGCAGCGGTCCGGTGACGTGCTCGGCGCCAACGGGGTCCTGATGGACGCGTACAACACCGACGTGCGCCCCCTGCTCGGCGACCTGCGGGAGTCGATGGGCCTGGCCCGCGACCCCTACGCCGCCTACGCCGCGTCGGGGTACGCCGAGCGGATCGCCGCCGAGCGGGTCGGCGGGGCGCAGGCCGGGTGGGGGGCCTGATGGCCGAGAACGCCGACAGCGCGCCCGCGGCCGCCGCCACCACGGACGGCGTCCCCGCTGGTGAGCGCCTCGCCGGCCTCCTCCCAGCCAAGCAGCGCCGCCGCACCCGGATCGGCCTGGTCGCGGGCGGGCTGGGGACGTACTGGCCCCAGTTCCCCGGCCTGCTGCCCCAGCTGCAGGAGTCCGCCCGGTACGTCGCCGGGCGCTTCGCGCAGATGGACGCCGACGTCGTCGACGCCGGCTTCGTCTCCGACGCCCAGGAGGGGGCCGCGGCGGCCGAGCAGCTGCGCCGGGCCGACTGCGACCTCATCGTCCTGTTCCTGACGACCTACCTGACGTCGTCGATGGTGCTGCCGATCGCGCAGCGGGCGGGCACCCCGGTGCTGGTCATCGACCTGCAGCCCACCGAGCGGATGGACCACGCGACCTTCGACACGGGGGCGTGGCTGGCGTACTGCGGGCAGTGCCCCGTCCCGGAGGTGGGCAACGTCTTCCGCCGCGCCGGCATCCCGTTCCGGTCCGTCTCCGGCTGGCTCCGCCAGGACTCGGCCTGGGAGCGGATCGGGCAGTGGATCAGGGCGGCCCACGTGCGGGCGGCGCTGCGCCACGCCCGGCACGGGCTGATGGGGCACGTCTACCCCGGGATGCTCGACGTCTCCACCGACCTCACGCTCCTGCCGGCCACGTTCGGCTCCCACGTCGAGGTGCTGGAGCTCGACGACCTGCGCGTGCGCGTGGAGGCGGTCACCGACGCCGAGACCGAGGAGCGCAAGGACCTCGCCCGGGCCCTGTTCACCCTCGACGACGCGGTCGACGAGACCGACTTCGCCTGGGGCGCGCGCGTCTCGGTCGGGATGGACCGGCTCGTCGACGACTTCGACCTGGACTCCCTCGCCTACTACCACCGCGGCCTGGCCGGCGAGCAGCACGAGCGCCTCGGCGCCGGGCTCATCCTCGGCGCCTCCCTGCTGACCGCCCGCGGCATCCCCGCCACCGGGGAGTACGAGCTGCGGACGACCGTGGCCCAGCTCGCGACCCAGGTGGTCGGGGCCGGCGGCTCCTTCACCGAGATCCAGGCCCTGGACTTCCAGGACGGCGTGGTCGAGATGGGCCACGACGGCCCGGCGCACCTGGCGGTCAGCGCCCGCGACCCGCTGCTGCGCGGGCTGGGGGTCTTCCACGGCAAGCGCGGCTGGGGCGTCAGCGTCGAGTTCGACGTCCGCCCCGGACCCGTGACCCTGCTGGGCCTGGGGCAGGACCGCGACGGGTCGCTGAGCTTCGTCGCCTCGGAGGGCACGGTCGTCCCCGGCCCCCTGCTGGCCATCGGCAACACCACCAGCCGCGTCGACTTCGGCCGCGACCCCGGGGAGTGGGTCGACGCCTGGAGCGCCAGCGGCGTCGGCCACCACTGGTCGCTGTCCCTCGGCCACCGCAGCGGCGACTACGCCGCGGCCGCCAGCCTCCTCGGCATCGACTTCCGGAAGGTCTGAGCCCATGGCCACGCCCGTCGCCGACCTGCTCGCGCGCTCGAACGCCCTCGGGGCCGACCCGAGGAACACCAACTACGCCGGCGGCAACACCTCCGCCGCGGGCCGCGACGTCGACCCGGTCACGGGAGACGACGTGGACCTGCTGTGGGTCAAGGGCTCCGGTGGCGATCTCGCCACCCTCACCGAGGCCGGGCTCGCCGTCCTGCGCCTGGACCGGGTGCGCGCGCTGCGCGGGGTCTACGCCGGGGTCGAGCGCGAGGACGAGGTGGTGGCCGCGTTCGACCACTGCCTGCACGGCCGGGGAGGGGCGGCGCCGTCCATCGACACCGCGATGCACGCCCTCGTCGACGCCCCGCACGTCGACCACCTGCACCCCGACTCCGGCATCGCGCTGGCCACGGCCGCCGACGGGGAGGCCCTGACGAGGGAGGTGTACGGCGACCGCGTGGTGTGGGTGCCGTGGCGCCGACCGGGCTTCCAGCTGGGGCTCGACGTCGCCGCGGTCGCCGCCGAGCACCCGGAGGCGATCGGCTGCGTCCTCGGCGGCCACGGGATCACCGCCTGGGGAGCCACCTCCGAGGAGTGCCGGGCCCGGTCGCTGGAGATCATCCGGACGGCGGAGGAGTTCATCGACCACCGGACGGCGCAGCTCGCGGCGCGGGGCCGCCACCCGTTCGGCGAGGAGCTCGACGGGTACGGGCCCCTGCCGGACGGCGAGCGCCGGGCCCGGGCCGCCGCGCTGATGCCGGTGCTCCGCGGCCTGGCCAGCACCGACTCCCCCGCCGTCGGACACCTCACCGACACCCCCGAGGTGCTCGAGTTCCTGGCCCGCGCCGAGCACCCCCGCCTGGCCGCGCTCGGGACCTCGTGCCCCGACCACTTCCTGCGCACCAAGGTGCGCCCGATGCTCGTGGACCTGCCGGCCACCGCTCCGCTGGAGGAGGTGCTGACCCGGCTGCCCGCCCTCCACGAGGCCTACCGCGCCGACTACGCCGCCTACTACGCGCGCCACGCCGCGGCGGACTCCCCCGCCATGCGCGGCGCCGACCCCGCCGTCGTCCTGGTGCCCGGGGTCGGGATGGTCAGCTACGGCCGCGACAAGCAGACGGCCCGGGTCGCCGGGGAGTTCTACCTCAACGCCATCAACGTCATGCGCGGCGCGGAGGCCGTCAGCACCTACGCGCCCATCGACGAGGCGGAGAAGTTCCGCATCGAGTACTGGGCGCTGGAGGAGGCCAAGCTCGCGCGGATCCCCGCACCGAAGCCGCTGGCCACGCGCGTGGCCCTGGTCACCGGCGCCGCGTCCGGCATCGGCAAGGCGGTCGCCGCGCGGCTGGCCGCGGAGGGCGCGTGCGTCGTCGTCGCGGACCTCGACCTCGCGAAGGCGCAGGCCGCAGCGGACGAGGTCGCCGGCGGGAGGGGCTCCGACGTCGCCGTCGGCGTGGCCGTGGACGTCTCCGACGCCGCCGCGGTCACCGCCGCCGTGCAGGAGGCGGTGCTGGCCTTCGGCGGGCTCGACCTGGTGGTCAACAACGCCGGCCTGTCGATCTCCAAGCCGCTGCTGGAGACCACCGAGCGCGACTGGGACCTCCAGCACGACGTCATGGCCAAGGGGTCGTTCCTGGTGTCCCAGGCCGCGGCGAGGGTGCTCATCGCCCAGGGCATGGGCGGCGACGTCGTGTACGTCTCGTCCAAGAACAGCGTCTTCGCCGGCCCGAACAACATCGCCTACTCGGCGGTCAAGGCCGACCAGGCGCACCAGGTGCGGCTGCTGGCTGCCGAGCTCGGCGAGCACGGCGTGAAGGTCAACGGGATCAACCCCGACGGCGTGGTGCGAGGCTCGGGGATCTTCGCCGGCGGGTGGGGCGCCTCCCGGGCGAAGACCTACGGGGTGCCCGAGGAGGAGCTGGGCGCCTTCTACGCCCAGCGCACCCTGCTCAAGCGGGAGGTGCTGCCCGAGCACGTGGCGAACGCGGTGTTCGTGCTGTGCAGCGCGGACCTGAGCCACACCACCGGGCTGCACGTGCCGGTCGACGCCGGCGTCGCCGCTGCCTTCCTGCGATGAGCGACCGGTGACCGGCGCGACGCCGGGCAGCGTCGCCGCGATCGACCTGGGCGCCACGAGCGGGCGGGTGATCACCGGCTCGCTCCACGACGGGGAGCTCCGGCTGCGGCACGTCGCACGGTTCCCCAACACCCCCGTCCGGCTGCCCGACGGGCTCCACTGGGACGTGCTCTCGCTGTACTCACAGGCCATGACCGGCCTGGGCCGCGCGTCCCGCGAGGAGCCCGGGCTGCTCGGGGCGGCGGTCGACTCCTGGGCGGTCGACTACGGCCTGCTGCGCCGGGGATCCCTGCTCGGGAACCCCCACCACTACCGCGACGACCGGAACGCCGCCGGTGTGGCGGCGGTGCACGGCGTCGTCTCCGCCGAGGAGCTGCACCGGCGCAACGGGCTGCAGCACCTGCCCTTCAACACCGTCTTCCAGCTGGCCGCCGCGGACGCCGCCGGCGAGCTGGAGGCCGCGGACCGCCTGCTCCTCGTCCCCGACCTCGTCGGCTACTGGGCCACCGGCCGGCAGGTCACCGAGCGCACGAACGCCTCCACCACCGGCCTGCTGCCCGTCGGCGGCGCCGACTGGGACCTCGAGCTGCTCACCCGCCTCGGCCTGCGCCGCGACCTGTTCGCCGACCTCGTCGACCCCGGCACGTCGCTCGGGCCGGTGACCCCGGGCGTGAGGGCCGAGTTCGGCATCGCCGGCGACGTCGCCCTGACCACCGTGGGCTCGCACGACACCGCGTCGGCGGTGGTCGCGGTGCCCCTGGACCCCGACGACGCCGTCTACGTCTCGTGCGGCACGTGGTCCCTGGTCGGTGCGGAGCTGCCCTCCGCCGTCGTCACCGAGGACGCCCGCCGGGCGGGCTTCACCAACGAGGCCGGGGTCGACGGCCGCACGCGCTTCCTGACGAACGTCATGGGGCTGTGGCTGCTCTCGGAGTCGCTGCGCGCCTGGGAGCGGCAGGGCGAGCCGCAGGAGCTCGAGGCGCTGCTGGAGCAGGCGGCGCAGCTGAGCGGCGAGGTGCCCGTGTTCGACGCCGACGACCCGCGGCTGCTGACCCCAGGCGACCTGCCCGACCGCATCGCCGAGCTCGTCGTCGAGCGCGGTGGCCGGGCGCCCGCCTCCAAGCCGGAGCTCGTCCGGTCGGTGCTGCAGAGCCTCGCCGAGGCCCACGCCCGCGCCGTCCGCGAGGTCGAGCGCCTGACCGGCCGCAGGGCCAGGACCGTCCACGTGGTCGGTGGTGGCGCCCGCAACGCCCTGCTGTGCCAGCTGACCGCGGACGCCACGAGCCTGCCCGTGGTCGCCGGGCCGGTCGAGGCCACCGCCGTGGGCAACCTGCTCGTGCAGGCCCGCACCCACGGCGCGCTCACCGGCAGCCTGGAGGCGCTGCGCGCGGTCGTCGCCCGCTCCTTCGAGCTGCGCACGTTCCGACCCCGCACGGCCACCGCGACGAGAGGCTGATCCCTGTGGTGCAGCGCCAGTTCCCCCGGCCCGTCGAGGTCTTCGAGAACGTGCGGTTCAAGCGGCCCGACCTGAACGGCCGACGGCGGCGCCTGGCGGCCGCGCTCACGGTCGAGGACCTGCGCGCGATCGCCGAGCGGCGGACCCCACGGGCGGCCTTCGACTACACCGACGGGTCCGCCGAGGCGGAGATCTCCATCGCCCGGGCCCGGCAGGCCTTCGAGGACGTGGAGTTCCACCCGGAGGTGCTGCGCGACGTCGCGCACGTCGACACCACCGCCACCGTCTTCGGCGCCTCCTCCGCCCTGCCCTTCGGCATCGCGCCGACCGGCTTCACGCGCCTGATGCAGACCGAGGGCGAGACCGCGGGGGCCGGCGCCGCCGCCGCCGCGGGGATCCCGTTCACCCTCTCCACCCTCGGCACCACCTCCATCGAGGACGTGAGGGCGGCGAACCCCGAGGGCCGCAACTGGTTCCAGCTCTACGTGATGCGGCAGCGGGAGATCTCGTACGGCCTGGTCGAGCGCGCGGCGGCCGCCGGCTACGAGACGCTCTTCTTCACCGTCGACACCCCGGTCGCCGGGGCGCGGCTGCGCGACAGGCGCAACGGCTTCTCCATCCCGCCCCGGCTCACCGTCGGCACGGTCCTCGACGCGGCGTCCCGCCCGTGGTGGTGGTTCGACTTCCTCACCACCCCCAAGCTCGAGTTCGCCTCCCTGTCCGCCACCGGCGGCACCGTCGGCGACCTGCTCGACCTCGCGATGGACCCCACCATCAGCTACGAGGACCTGGAGCTCATCCGCGGGATGTGGCCCGGGAAGATCGCCATCAAGGGCGTGCAGGGCCTGGCCGACGCCAAGAGGTTCGCCGACCTCGGCGTCGACGGCCTCGTCCTGTCCAACCACGGCGGCCGCCAGCTGGACCGGGCCCCCGTTCCCTTCCACCTGCTCCCCGAGGTGGTGCGCGAGGTCGGCGCCGACGTCGACGTCATCGTCGACACCGGCATCATGAACGGCGCCGACGTCGTCGCCTCGATCGCGCTCGGGGCGAAGTTCACGCTCATCGGGCGGGCGTACCTGTACGGGCTCATGGCCGGCGGCCGCGCGGGCGTCGACCGCACGATCCAGATCCTCACCGAGCAGGTCGTGCGGACCATGAAGCTGCTCGGCGCTCACTCCCTCGACGAGCTCTCCCCGCGGCACGTCACCCAGCTCGAGCGCCTGGTGCCCCGAGCCCGGTCGTGACGGCGCAGGGGACGGGCGCGGCGCACGCCCCGTGCCCGCGGTCCTGACCACCCGTCCTTGCGGGGCACCACCGGACTCGTCCATCCTGGCCGCCCCGACGCCACCCGCGGGTGGAGGATGGACGTGCCCATGACGACCGAGCAGATGCCGCAGGTCTCCGACGGAGAGCTGATGATGAGCAACACGCTGGTGATCGCGCCGGAGCACCGCGACGAGTACCTGGAGGAGCTCCGGCTCGTGCTGGCCCCCGCGCGACAGCTGGAGGCCTGCCTCTCGCTCGAGGTCGGCGAGGTGGGCGACCAGCCGGGCACGTTCGTGCTGTCGGAGCGGTGGCGCAGCGGCCGGGAGTACGTCGAGGAGGTCCTGGCCCTGCCGTTCTACCAGCGCTACCTCGAGCGCAGCGAGCCCTTCTACGCCGCCCCGCGCAGCGTGCTCGTCCTCACCTCGGTGACCTGACCCCACCCGTGCAGCCGGTGGGCCGCACGGAGGGGGGCGGCGCCCTCCGGGTCGTGGTCGGCAGGAGGCCGGTGCTCACCAGGGGATGGTGCCGCCGTCGTCGACGAACGTGCCGGTCGGGCCGCCGTCGGGCAGCGTCGCGAACCGCACGGCGACCGCCGCGCCCTCGACCGCGGTGCGCGAGCCGCTGAAGCCGGTGAACGCGGTGGCGACGAACCCGGGGCACACGGCGTTGACGAGGATGCCGGGATCGGTCTCGGCGAACCGGCGCGCGTACTGCACGGTCATGGCGTTCAGCATCGTCTTCGACGGCGCGTACGCGGCCATGATCGGGCCGGTCCTCCGCGCCAGCGAGGCCATGTCCGTCGAGACGTTGACGATCCGGGGCGAGGCCGAGCGGCGCAGCAGCGGCAGCGCGGTGTTGATCACCCGCACCGCGCCCAGCACGTTGGTCTCCACGTCCGCTCGCAGCACGTCGAGGTCGAGGGTGAGGGGGTCCTGGAGCGCCCCCGCCGCGGTCGGCCCCGAGACGCCGGCGTTGTTGACCACCGCGTCGAGGTGGTCGAGGCGCTCGTCGAGCACCGCGACCGCCTCGGCCACGCTCTGGTCGGAGCTGACGTCGAGGCGGACGCCGAACGCCTCGGCTCCACCGCGCCGCAGCTCGGCGACCGCGGCCTCCCGGCGCTCGTCGTCGCGCGCCCCGACGGCGACCCGGTACCCCTGCGCGGCGAGACCGGCGGCGATCGCGTAGCCGATGCCCTTGTTCGCGCCCGTGACCAGTGCCGTCTTCGTCTCCGCCATGATCCCCATGCTCGACGCCCGGTGCGGCCCGCGTCCAAGACCGATCCGGTCCGCTGTGATGCCCGCCGGGCATGCGACGTAGGTTCGAGGCGTGGAGGACGTCGAGATCCGGGAGCTGCGCTACTTCGCCGCGGTGGCCGAGGAGCTCCACTTCGGGCGCGCCGCCGAACGGCTCCGCATGAGCCAGCCGCCGCTGTCCCGGGCGATCCAGCGGCTCGAGCAGCGCCTCGGCGTCCAGCTGTTCGCACGGGACCGCCGCGGGGTCCGGATGACGGCGGCCGGCGAGGTGCTGCTCGAGGAGTCGCAGAACGTCTTCGACGCGGCGAGCGCCGCCGTCGCGAGGTCGAGGCGCACGGTCGACCGCGACGACCGGGTGGTGCTGGTGACCAAGGCGGGCGCCTCCCACGCCCTCCTGCGCGACCTGCTCGAGGCGTGCGCCGCCCAGCCCGGAGCCCTCCCGGTGGAGGTGCTGCTGTGCGAGGTCGGCGAGCAGCGGCAGGTGCTCCGCCAGGGTCGCGCGGACGCCGCGCTGGTGCACCACCCCTACGACGTCTTCGACGAGTTCTCGAGCCAGGAGGTCCTGACGGAGGGGCAGGTCGCCGTCGTGCCGCGAGGGCACCCGCTGGCGCTGCGCCCGCTGCTGACCCTGGCGGAGGTGGCCTCCGTGCCCGGCCTGCCGATCGCGCGGTGGCCGCGGCGCGACGGGACCTACCCGCCCGGACCGGGGCCCGAGGCGCGCACGCAGACCGAGCTGGCGCACCTGGTGGCGCTGGGCCGCGCCCTGCTGGTGATCCCGGAGTCGAGCCGGGCCTGGCAGTGGCCCGACCACGTCGCGGTGCCCGTCGTCGACGCCCCGCCCGTGACGACCCTGCTCGCGTGGCCCGCGTCGACGCGGCCCGGCCGGCTCGACGGCCTGCGCGGAGCGGCCGCGCAGGTCGCGCGGCGGGCCGCCGAGCTCCAGGGCCCCGGGGTCCGGCTGCCGGAAGCCGGGTAGCACCGGTCCGTCAGCCGCGCACCGTCACGGACCGGAGCCTGTCGAGGGTGGACCGGGAGGGCTCGGCGAGGGTCGCCGTCGACTCGTCGACGAGCCCGGTCAGGCGGGCGACCTCGGCGTCGGTCAGGTGCTCGGCCACGCCGGCCGCCGCCGCGTTGGCCCGCAGGTGGTCGGCGCTGCTCGTGCCGGGGATGACGACCACGGCCGGGGAGCGGCGCAGCAGCCAGGCCAGCGCGACCTGGGCGGGGGTGGCGAGGAGGCGCCGTGCAGGCTCGGTCAGCGCCTCGTGGGCGGTGAGCTGCCCCGCGGCCAGGGGGTAGTAGGGGACGAACAGGATCCCGTGCGCCTCGCAGTCGGCGAGCACCTGGACGCCGCTGCGGTCGAGCAGGTTGAAGCGGTTCTGCACGGCGTGGATCGGCGTCAGCGCCTGCGCGCGGGCCAGCGCCTGCGGCGTCGCCCCGGACAGCCCGATGCGGCGGACCAGGCCCTGGTCGCGCAGCTCGACCAGGGCGCCGAGGGACTCCTCCAGCGGCACCTCGCTCCGCACCCCCGGGGTGTCACCGCTGAGGCGCAGGTAGGTCAGCTCGCTGGCCTCCGCCCTCGTGTCGACGAGGGCCTCGTGCACCTGCTGGCGGATCGTCTCCGGGTGGTCGGTGGCCAGCCACGACCCGTCCGGGCCGCGTCCGGCGCCGACCTTGTTGCCGATGACCACGCCGTCGGGGACCGGCGCCAGCGCCTGCCCGATCAGCTGGTTCACCGTCCTCGGGCCGTAGGCGTTGGCGGTGTCGAAGAAGGTGACGCCGAGCTCGACCGCGAGGCGCAGCACCCTCCTCGCCGCCTCGGGGTCCTTCGGCGGTCCCCAGACGTCCGGTCCTGCCAGCTGCATGGTGCCGTACCCGATGCGGTTCATGATCCGTCCCTGCTCCGTTCCAGTGATACGCACAACAACGTAGCACTGCCTGGATCAGTGCCTCACCCGAGGCCGTAGCATCGGAACGGTGGAGGACGTGAAGGACCGCACCCGGCGGCAGGTGCTCGACGTCGCAGCCGACATCCTGGAGCGCGACGGCGCCCAGGCGGTCTCCACCCGTGCGGTCGCCGCCGCGGCCGGCATCCGCGCGGCCAGCCTGTACCAGCTCTTCGGCGACAAGGACGGGCTGCTCGCGGCCCTGGCCGCCCACGCCTTCGACCGCTACCTGGCCGAGAAGGGCGCGCTGGCGCACACCGACGACCCCGTCGCCGACCTGCGCCGCGGCTGGGACGCGCACGTGGACTTCGGCCTGCGCCACCCCGCGGCCTACCTGCTGATGCACGGCACCGACCGCCCCGGCCGTCGCCCACCCGCGGCAGCGGCGGCCCACGACCTGCTGCTGGTCCTCCTCGACCGCGCCGCCGCGGCGGGTCGCCTCCGCGTCGCCCCCGCCCTGGCCGCTCGGCTCCTCCAGGCCGCCGTCTCCGGCGTCACCACGGCGCTGGTCGGCGCTCCCGACGACGACCGCGACCTCGAGGTCTCCGCGCGGATGCGCGAGACCCTCGTCGCCTCGCTGACCACCGGCCCGCCCCCGGCCACCGAGCCCGGCCTCGCGTCGCGGGCCCTCGCCCTCGACGCCGCCCTCGACGCCGGGCACGCACCCGCCGCTCCGCTCAGCCCGACCGAGACCGCCCTCCTCCGCGACTGGCTGCACCGGCTCGCCCGGTGACCGGGTCGCCGACGGCCCTCAGGCGTCGAACCCGCGCAGCAGGTGGTCGACCGAGCCCGCCAGGTCCGTGACCCAGGGGTGGGCCGGCTTGTGGATGCGCAGGGAGACGAGGCCGTGCAGCGAGGTCCACAGGTGCTCCGCCGCCGGCACCGGCCCGGGGGCGGCCGGCCGGCCCGCGGCGGCGTGCGCCTCCAGCAGCTCGGTGGTGCGGGCCACCAGCTCCGCCGACGGCTCGACGGAGGCCCACTCCCGCTCCAGCTGGTCGGCGCTCTCGAAGAGCAGCTGGTACAGGCCGGGGTTGCCGACGCCCCACACCGCGTAGGCGTGGGCGAGGTCGCGCAGGCGCTCGACCGGCTCACGCCCGGGGTCGTCCGCCGTCAGGACCGCGCGCTCGAAGGCCTGCAGCTCGGCGGTCAGCACGGCACGCGTCAGCGCCCCCTGGGAGGCGAAGTGGCGGTAGACGGCCGTCGGCGAGACCCCGCAGGCCCGCGCCACCGCCCGCAGCGAGGGGATCACCACGGGGCGCGGGCTGACCGCCAGCGCCGTGGCCGCCGCCAGCAGCTCGTGGCGCAGCTGGTCGCCCTCGCGGCGCTGGCGCTCCTGGGCCACCACGACCTCACCTCCGGTGCAGCGGGCCTCCCCCGCCGTGGTTGACAACCGTACACCGATCGGGGTTAACGTGTGTCAACTGCATCTCGCAGGGCTACGAGCGGAGGCACGATGCGCTACCGAGGGACGACCGCACTGATCACGGGCGCCAGCTCCGGTCTCGGCGAGCAGTTCGCCGCCGACCTCGCCGCCCGGGGCGCCGACCTCGTCCTGGTCGCGCGCCGCGCCGACCGCCTGGAGGCCCTGGCGCAGCGCCTCCGCGCCGAGCACGGCACCGCCGTGCTGCCCCTGGCGGCCGACCTGGCCGCACCCGGCGCCGCCGCGGCGCTGCGCTCGGCCCTGGCCGAGCACGGCACCACGGTCTCGACCCTGGTCAACTGCGCCGGCGTCGCGGCCACCGGGGCCTTCGCCTCGTCCGACGAGGCCGTCGTCCGCTCGCAGGTGGCGGTCGACGTGGCGGCGCTGGTGGAGGTGACGCACGCCCTCCTGCCCGACCTGCTCGCCCGCGGCGACGGCGCCCTCGTCAACGTCGCCAGCATGACCGCCTTCGCGCCCGTGCCCGGGATGGCGGTGTACGCGGCCAGCAAGGCCTTCGTGCTGAGCTTCACCGAGGCGCTGGCCGTCGAGCTGCGGGCGAGCGCCGTCACGGTGCTCGCCCTCTCCCCCGGCCCCGTGCGCACCGAGTTCTACGCCGTCTCGGGCACCAGCGAGAGCGGCGCCCGCTTCGAGACGCCGGCGCAGGTCGTGGCGACCGCCCTGGCGGCCCTCGACGCGCGCCGCACCCCGCGCTCGGTGATCTCCGGGCGGCACAACCGCATCGCCCACGCGCTGGGCCGCCTGCTGCCCCGCGGCGTCCTCATCGACGTGATGGGGCGCTCGGTGCGGCCCGCCCACTGACGGCGGTGGCGACGGCGCCCGCCGGGGGCAGCGCCGCTGCTGGCCGCCGCGTCAGGCGCCGGGGACGGTGATGCCGTGCTCGTAGGCGTAGACGACGAGCTGGACGCGGTCGCGCACCCCCAGCTTCATGAGGACGCGGGAGACGTGGGTCTTCACCGTCGCCTCCCCGAGGAAGAGCGCGGCGGCGATCTCGGCGTTGGAGCGGCCGCGCGCGAGGTGGGCGAGCACCTCGCCCTCGCGGTCGGTGAGGCCGCTGGGCGTCGCGCCGACCGGCGGGGGCGCGGGCCGCGGCGCGGCGCCGGGCTGGGCGGCGAAGCGCTCGATGACCCGCCGGGTCACGTCGGGGGCGAGCAGGGCGTCACCGGCGGCGAGCACCTGCACCGCCTCGATGAGCCGCTCGGCGGGGGCGTTCTTGAGCAGGAACCCGCTGGCCCCCGCGGCCAGGGCGTCGAAGAGGTAGTCGTCGCGGTCGAAGGTGGTGACGACCAGCACCCGCGCCGCCGCACCGGCCGCCACGATCGCGCGGGTCGCCGCCAGCCCGTCCATCCCGGGCATCTGCACGTCCATGCACACCACGTCCGGCTCCACCGCGAGGGCGCGCTCGACGGCGGCCGCACCGTCCGCCGCCTCGGCGACCACCTCGATGCCCGGCTCGG
>CADCUY010000570.1 GCA_902806005.1 uncultured Quadrisphaera sp.
GCCTGCGGGGAGTAGCGCGCCAGCGCCTCCTGCCGCAGGGCCGCGCCGAGCCGGGCCCGGCGCCCGGGGTCGGCCAGCGGGCGCAGGGCCCGCACCAGGTCGTCCACGTCCCCCGCGCGGAAGACCGGGGCGGCGGGCCCCGCGGCCCAGGCCAGCGGGCCGAGGTCGCTGACCACCACGGCCCGGGCGGCGACCATCGCGTCGAGCAGCTTCATCGGCAGCTGTGCGGGCCCGTACCCGACGGGCTCGGAGGGGATGACGACGACGTCGCTGTCGAGCAGGAGGGGGTGGCCGGGCGTGGCCGAGCCGGCCCACCGCTCCCACGGCCGGGCGTCGGGCGGGGCGTCGGCGGTGACCACCAGGGTCCAGCCCTCCGGGGCGAGGCGCCGCACCGCCTCCCGCAGCAGGGGGAGGCCCTTGTGGGCCCGCACGCTGCCGATGAAGGCCACCACCGGGCGGTCGCTGGTGTGCGGGCGGCCCGCCCCGCGGTCGTCGCGGGCGTGCGGGACGAGGGTGCCGCCGTACATCGCGCGCAGCCACGGGTTGGAGACCGTGCACGCGCTGTGCCGGGCCACGTGGCCCATCCACAGCAGCCGGGTGACGTTCCGCGGGCGCCGGAGCAGCTGGCGCGCGAAGGCCCGCGGCGGCAGCCAGGTCGTCCTGACCTCGACGTCGGGGTCGTCGACGTCGACCACCAGCGGCACCCCGTGCCGGCGCGAGAGCCTCCGGGCCAGACCCAGGCTGCGCGGCAGCGGCTTGACCGCCAGCAGCAGGTCCGTGCCGTGCTCCACGAGGTCGGACAGCTCCTCCTCGCCCAGCACCGCGCACCGCTCGCCGTAGTCGGTGCCGCGCAGCGGCGCCCACACGCGGTCGCCCCACATCGACACCGTGCGGGCGCGGTGGCCGAGCTCCTCCAGCGCCATCGTCAGCGAGTGGGCCCTCGCCACGGCGCCGTTGCTGATGTCGTGGACGACGATCGTCACAGCCAGGGGCACGGTTCCTCCAAGACGCCGCCGCCGGCGCGGTGCGGCGCGCTGAGGACCGTCGCACCCGGGCCCGCCGGTTGTCCATCCCCGGACGCCCCGGACCCGGGGGGATCACCCGATGTGGTGCACGGTCGGCGCGCGCACAGGCAGTCACGCCCGCTCACGCGACGCACCCGCCCCCCACCGTCGTGGTGAGTCCGCGGGCCGCGGGCCCGGTGGGCGCCCACGGACTCGCACCCGGCGTTAGGGTTGGGCGCCTCCGCCCGATCCGGTCCCCCCGAGGAGATGACGCGTTGTCGGTCCACGACCAGCAGGCAGAGACCCCCGCACCGCCGGCCGGTGAGCAGCCGCCGGGTGCCCCGGGACAGGAGCGGCCCCGCTCCCGCTCCCGCTGGTGGCCGGTCGTCGCCGTGGCGGGCGTGGTCACCAGCGCCGTCCTCGCCGGCCTCCTCCTCACCACCGGCGGTGATCGGGAGCCGGTCGCCAGCGGTGGCGACGACCCTCCGGCGGCGTCGACGTCGTGGATCTCCGGGGCGTCGGGGGACGCGGTGGCCTCCGGCGAGTTCGCCGAGTGGCGGGGCCAGCCGCTGGAGATCGCCGCCTCGTTCGTCGACGACAACGAGCGCATGGTGGAGCTGGAGATGCTCCAGCCGGGCGAGGAGTACGGCGACTGGCAGGAGTCGCTCGACGTCGCGATCGGTGCCATCGACGACGACGAGTCCTGGGAGGACGCCGCCGACGGCGACTACGACGACCGGTGGCGCGAGTCGCTGGAGGGCCTCGCGGAGGCCTGGGAGGGCCGGGAGGGCACCCTCTACATCCGCTTCGCCCACGAGATGAACGGGGACTGGTACCCCTGGCGCGTCCAGGAGGACGACGCCGAGGACTTCGTCGAGGCGTGGCAGCGCTTCCGGGCGCTCCAGCAGGAGGTCTTCCCCGAGTCGCAGCTGGTGTTCTGCGTCAACCGCGAGTCGGTGGACAGCGGCATCGACTGGCGCGAGACGTTCCCGGGCGCGGAGCACGTGGACGTGATGTCGGTGGACTACTACAACCAGTTCCCGTTCGTCGGCAGCGACGCCGACTGGGAGGAGTCGGTCACCGCGACCGACGAGTACGGCGCGCCGGTCGGCCTCCAGCGCCACCTGGAGTTCGCCGAGGAGGTGGGGCTGCCGCTGGCGGTCTCGGAGTGGAACAACAACGCCGACGAGGGCGACTCGGCGGCGTACATGGAGAACATGCACCGGTTCTTCGAGGCCAACGCCGGCACGGGCCCCGGGCAGCTGCTCTACGAGTCGGTGTTCAACCGCTCGAAGCAGGAGAACCGCTGGCTGCTGTACGGCGACGACGTCCGGATGCCCGAGGCGGCGGAGGCGTACCGGGAGCTCTGGTGACCCGGGGGGCACCGCCCGCGGGCTCGGCCCCCGCGAGGTCGAGCAGCCCCCGCTGACGCCCCCAGGCGAGGGTCTGCCCGGCCACCGCGCCCCAGTCGGTGCCGGGGGCGAGGCGGGCGCTCTCCAGGTGGCACGCGAGGTTGGGCCGGGCGGCGAGCATCAGCCGGCGCCGGGCGGGCCGGCGGAGCGCCCGCAGGTTGGTCGCCAGCAGGAAGGGCGCCATCGCCGCCGACTGCGCGCGCTGGCGGGCGGTGCCCGACGCCAGGCCCACCGCGTCGCGCCCGAGCCGGCGGTAGGAGTACGGCTCGAACCCCTGGAGGACCAGGCACGTGTCGTGGTCCCGCAGCCGGGTGCGGTGCGGCAGCATGCACAGCCGGAAGATGCCCGCGTCCTCGGTCAGGGCGCCGACGCGGGCGCCGAAGGTGCTCGTCGTGCTCCTGATCCGGGTCCACTGCTGCTCGCCGACCAGCCACGGCGGCACGTCCCACCACCCCGCGGGACGGTGAGGGGTGGGGCGCCCGTCGGGGGTGGTCAGGGGCAGCGGCCGGATCGTGGCGTACAGGGCGAAGTAGTCCGCCTCGGGCACGGCCGCGGCGGCGGCCAGCAGCCCCTCGAGGGCGCCCGGGACGTAGAGGTAGTCGTCCTCGCTGAACCACACCACGTCGCGCCGGTCGAAGCGTCCGGAGGTGGCCAGGTCCAGCGACGAGCGGTAGGAGCCGCGCATGCCCACGCCCGGCAGCTGCACGACCTCGCCGGCGGCCCGCATCAGCCTCAGGCGGTCCGCGGGCACGGGGCCGTCGTTGACGAAGACGACGTCGGCGTCGACGGCCTCGAGGGCGCGCAGGAACGACACCAGGCAGAGCAGCTTGCTGTAGTACGGGGGGCGGTCCTTGCGGTTCTCCCCTCCGCACGAGCGGTAGACGACGTGCAGCGCCATGACGGTGGTCCCCTCGCCCCGGGTGCCCGCGAGCGGGCCGGCCGGCTCCAGCGCCGGTGCGACGAGCGTAGGACCCGGAGGGGGACGCCGTCAGGCCGTTCGGCCCTCCGCCCGCCGACGCACGGGCGGTGGCCCGGTGCGGCGCCGGCCCGCGCCGTCGGCCCTCCTCGCCGGCCTGGCGGGCAGGGCCGCGTCGTGCTGCTCGGCGAACAGGCTGGTCAGCAGCCAGGCGAGGGCCACGGTCTGGGGGAGCAGGAGGTTGCCGCCGAGGAAGAACAGCCAGAACAGCACCGCGCCGGGCACCACCGGCCACGGCGCCCGGTCCAGCACCG
>CADCUY010000571.1 GCA_902806005.1 uncultured Quadrisphaera sp.
GTGCAGCGCGAGCCCGCGGGCGCCGAGGGCCCCACCGCCCCGGGCACCGCGGACGCCACCGGCTGGACGGCCGCCGAGGCGCTGGAGCTCGGCGCCGCCTACCGCGCGGTCGCCACGGCCGAGAACGCCGACGGCGCCCGGACCACCGCCGAGCTGGTGTTCACCGTGGCCGCCGAGGACCAGGCGGTGCGGGCGAAGCTGATGCCGCTGCACGAGGAGGTGGTCGGGGTCGGCATGCCCGTGGTGGTCCGCCTGACCTCGCCGGTGCCGGAGGCGAAGCGGCAGGCGCTGGTCGACGCGATCTCCGTCGAGCGCCCCGCGGAGGTCGAGGGCGCGTGGCGGTGGGTCGCCGACGACGAGGTGCACTGGCGGCCGCGGTCGTACTGGCCCGCCGGCACCCGCGTGCGGGTGGTGGTGCCGCTCACCCAGCTCGACCTGGGCAGCGGCGACGCCGGCGACGGCGCCGCGGCGGTCCGGTGGGGCGCCGAGGACCGCGACATCACCTTCACCGTCGGCGAGGCGCACGTCTCGGTGGCCGACGCCGACACCCACCAGATGTCCGTGGCCGTCGGCGGGGTGGTCGCCCGCACGTTCCCCGTCTCGCTGGGCCGCGAGGACGACGACCCCTCGTTCGTCACCCGCTCCGGGGTGCACCTGGTGCTGGAGAAGCACGCCGAGTACCTCATGGACGGCGCCACGGTGGGCCTGGACTACGAGACGCCGGTGAGGTGGGCCACCCGGATCGCGAACTCCGGGGAGTTCGTGCACGGCGCGCCGTGGTCGGTGCCCGCCCAGGGCCGGGAGAACGTCAGCCACGGGTGCATCAACGCCTCCGACGAGGACGCGCGGTGGTTCCACGACCTGTCGCTGCGCGGCGACGTCGTCGAGGTCGTCGGCACCGACCGGCCGATGGAGCTCACCAACGGCCTCGGCGACTGGACCCTGTCCTGGGAGCAGTGGACCACCGCCTGAGCGGCACCCCGCACCGGCCGCGTCAGAGCAGCCGCGGCTCGCCCGGCCCCTCGGCCACGAGCGGCCGCCCGGCCTCGACCCACGCGCCGGTGCCGCCCTCGACGACGACGGCGTCGTAGCCGTTCTCGTTCAGCCACGCCGCCGCCCGCGCGGCCCGGCCGCCGGAGCGGCACAGCACGTGCAGCTCCCCCTCGGGCAGGTCGGCCAGCTCCCCCGCGCGCGCCGGCAGGTCGCCCAGCGGCACGTGCACGGCGCCCGGCGCGTGCCCGGCCGCGAACTCGTCGTCCTCGCGCACGTCGAGGAGCACGGCGCCCTCGGGCAGGGCGCCGACGGTGGTCGTGGGCTGGCTCTCAGGCACGGGGGGTCTCCTCGGGGTGGTGGGCGGGTCCATCGCCGTCGCGGCCGTCGTCCGGCAGCGGCTCGACCCAGATCCTCGCAGCGCGCCGCCCGTCCATCTCCCGCACCTCCAGCCGGTGCCCGAGGGCCTCGACCGCGTCGCCGACCGAGGGCATCCGCCCGAGCGCGGTGACGACGAAGCCGCCGAGGGTCTCGTAGGGCCCGTCGGGCAGCGCCAGGCCGGTCTGCTCGACGACCTCCGAGCGGTGCAGCAGCCCGTCGACCTCCTGGGCGCCGAACGGCCCGCCGAGGGCCTCGTCGTGCTCGGGGGAGGTGTCGTACTCGTCCTCGATCTCCCCGACGAGCTCCTCGACGAGGTCCTCGAGGGTGACGATGCCGTCGGTGCCGCCGTACTCGTCGACGACCACCGCCAGGTGGCGCCGGGCGCGGCGCAGCTCGGTCAGGGCGGGCAGCAGGGCCTTGGTGCCCGGGAGCATGGCGATCGGCCGGGCGATGTCGGCCAGGGTGCCGCCCTCGCCGCGGCGCGCGGCGGTGAGCAGGTCGCGGACGTGGACGAAGCCCAGGACGTCGTCCGCGGACTCCCCGGTGACGGGGTAGCGCGAGTGCGGCTGGTGCTCCACGGCCTCGGCGGCCTGCTCCAGGCCCATCGACGCCGCCAGGAACGCGACCTCGGTGCGCGGGATCATCACCTCGGAGAGCCGCCGGTCGGCCGCGTCGAAGACGTCGTCGATGACCCGCCGCTCGTCGTCGGCCAGCTCGCCGTGGCTGGAGACCATCTCGCGCAGCTCCTCCTCCGAGACCTCGTCGCGGTCGGCGCGCGGGTCGAGGCCGAGCAGGCGCACCACGGCGTTGGTGGAGACCCCGAGCACCCACACCACGGGCCGGGTCACGGAGGCCACCCGGTCGAGCACGGGGGCCACGGCCAGCGAGATCGGCTCGGTCTTCTGCAGGGCGAGCCGCTTGGGCACCAGCTCGCCGAGCACCAGGGAGGCGTAGGAGACCAGGATCGTCACGGCCACCAGGGCCACCGTGCCGGCCGCGGCCTCGGCCAGGCCGAAGCCCGCGATGGTCGGCTCCAGGCGCCGGGCCAGGACCGCGCCGCCGAACGCCGAGGCGAAGAACCCCGCGAGGGTGACGCCGATCTGCACCGCGGAGAGGAAGCGGTTGGTGTCGTCGCGCAGCCGCCCCACGGCCGCGCCGCGGCGCCCGGACTCGCGCAGGGTGCGCACCTGGCCGTCGCGCAGCGAGACCACGGCGAGCTCGGACATCGAGAAGAAGCCCCCGACCAGGACGAACACGAGGACGAGGACGATCTCCAACCAGGCGGGCACGGGCCCCATCGTCCCAGCGTCAGCGCACGAAGCGGGACGTGCGCCGGTCGGCGAGCACGGTGCCACCGGTCTGGCAGGTGGCGCAGTACTGCAGCGAGCGGTCGGCGAAGGAGACCTCGCGGACGACGTCGCCGCACACCGGGCAGGCCTCGCCGGTGCGCCCGTGCACCCGCATGCCGGCGCGCTTGGCGTCCTTGAGCTCGGCGGCCGGCCTGCCGGTCGCCGCCGCCACGGCGGAGGTCAGCACGTCCTTGAGCGCCGCGTGCAGCCGCGCCGTGGCCTCGTCGTCGAGGGTGGCGGCGATGGCGAAGGGCGAGATCCGGGCCGCGTGCAGCACCTCGTCGCTGTAGGCGTTGCCCACCCCGGCCAGCACCGACTGCTCGCGCAGCACGCCCTTGACCTGGGCGCGGCGCCCGGCGAGCAGGGCCCGCAGCGCGGCGAGGTCGAAGGCCGGGTCGAGCGGGTCGGGCCCCAGGGCGGCGATCGCCGGCACCTGCGCGACGTCGCGGACCACGTGCACCGCGAGGCCCTTGCGGGTGCCCGCCTCGGTGAGGTCGAAGCCGGGCCCGCCCCGCCCCGGGGTCGGCGGGTCGCCGTCGAGGTCCTCCAGGCGCACCCGCAGGGCCACGGGGCCCTTGCCGGGGCGCGCCGGGGCCGCGGGCAGCGCCTCCGACCAGCGCAGCCACCCGGCCCGGGCCAGGTGCACCACCAGGTGCAGCCCGTCGACGTCGAGGTCGAGCCACTTGCCGTGCCGGCGCACGCCCGTCACGACACCGCCGGCGAGGGCCTGCGGCGGGGGGTCGAACGTCTTGAGCACCGCGATCGACGCCACCTCGACCCCGGCGACGACGGAGCCCGTGGTGCGCTGGCGCAGGAACGCGGCCAGCGCCTCGACCTCGGGCAGCTCGGGCACGGGCGCGAGCATGCCGCCCCGCCGGCCCCGGCGCACCGCCGTGAGGCGCGCACCACCCGCCCG
>CADCUY010000572.1 GCA_902806005.1 uncultured Quadrisphaera sp.
GCCGTCGTCCGGCGCCACCCCGTCGCCCACCGCCACCCCGTCGCCCAGCGCGACGCCGGAGCCGACGCCGGGGCCCTCGTCGCCGTCGACCGCGCCGACCGTGACGGGGGCGGTCTCGTGACGATCGTGACCTCGCACCCGGTCCGCGCCCGGCGCGGCACCGAGCTGCTGCTCCTCGCCGTCGCCCTGGGCGTCTCGGTGCTGGCCTACGGCATGGTCGGGGTCACCGCCGACGGCGCGTGGCCGGCGGGCGCCGCCCGGCACGCCGCGGTGCTCGGCGGGCTCGCCCTGGCGGCGCACCTGGTGGTGCGCTGGCGCGCCCCCTACGCCGACCCCCTCCTGCTGCCCGTGGGCACGGCCCTGAACGGTCTCGGGCTCGCGCTGATCCACGGCCTGGACGTCGCCCAGCCGGACGAGACCCCCTTCGCGGGGCGGCAGCTGGTGTGGACGGCGGTCGGCCTGCTGCTCGCGGCCGGCGTGGTCGTGGTGCTGCGCGACCACCGGGTGCTGCGCCGCTACACCTTCACCGCGATGGTCGCCTCGCTGGCCCTGCTGCTGCTGCCGCTGGTGCCGGGCCTCGGGGTCACGGTGAACGGCGCCCGGATCTGGATCAACCTGGGCCCCCTGAGCTTCCAGCCCGGCGAGCTCACGAAGATCGTGCTGACGGTGTTCTTCGCCGGCTACCTGGTCACCGCCCGCGACACCCTCTCGCTGGTCGGCCCCAAGGTGCTGGGCATCCGCTTCCCGCGCCCGCGCGACCTCGGCCCGATCCTGCTCGCGTGGGCCGCCAGCGTGCTGGTGCTCGTGGCCCAGCGCGACCTCGGCACCTCGCTGCTGTTCTTCGGGCTGTTCGTGGCCGTGCTCTACGTGGCCACCGAGCGGGTCAGCTGGATCGCCATCGGCCTCGGGCTCTTCGTCGGCGGCGCGGTGCTGGCGTGGAGCCTGTTCAGCCACGTGCAGTACCGCGTGGACGCCTGGCTCGACCCCTTCGACCCCGAGGTCTACGACCGGGCCGCCGGCAGCAGCTACCAGCTGGTGCAGGGCCTGTTCGGCTTCGCCAACGGCGGGCTGCTCGGGCAGGGCATGGGCGGGGGCAGCCCGCAGACGGTGCCCTACGCCGAGAGCGACTTCATCCTCGCCACCCTCGGCGAGCAGCTGGGCCTCACCGGGGTGATGGCCGTGCTGGTGCTCTACCTGGTGCTGGTCGAGCGGGCCCTGCGCACGGCGATCGGGGTGCGCGACGGCTTCGGCAAGCTGCTCGCGGGCGGGCTGGGCTTCGTCGTCGCCCTGCAGTGCTTCGTCGTGGCCGGCGGGGTGCTCCGGGTCATCCCGCTGACCGGCCTGACGATGCCGCTGCTGGCCTACGGCGGCTCCTCGCTGGTCTCCAACTGGGTCATCATCGGCCTGCTCGTGCGGATCTCCGACTCCGCGCGGCGCCCCGCGGGCCTCGGCGCCGGTGGCGGCGGAAACTCGGGCACCGGCGACGGGGCCACCCACGACACCCTGACCGAGGCGGACGAGACCGGGGCCGCCGAGACGCAGGTGGTGCGCCTGTGAACGGCCCCCTGCGGCGCCTGGGCACGGTGGTCGGCGCGATGTTCGCGCTGCTGCTGGTGGCCGCCACGTACGTGCAGTTCGTCGACGCCGGCGACCTGCAGGCCGACGGGCGCAACTCGCGCACCTTCTACGCCGAGCTCGGCCGCGCCCGTGGGCCGATCACCGTCGGCGACCAGCCGATCGCCGAGTCGGTCGAGGTCGACGACCGGTACTCCTACCAGCGCACCTACCCCGACGGGCCGACGTACGCGCACGTGACCGGGGCGTACTCGGTGGTCTACGGCGCCAGCGGCCTCGAGGCGGCCGAGGAGGAGCTGCTCTCGGGCACCGACGACAGCCTCTTCTACCGCCGCCTCTCCGACCTGCTCACCGGCCGCGAGCCCGCCGGCGCCGTGGTGGAGACCTCGATCGTGCCCGAGGTGCAGCAGGCGGCCGCCGAGGCGCTGGGCGGCCAGCGGGGGGCCGCGGTGGCCCTCGACCCGCGCACCGGCGAGGTGCTGGCGCTGGTCTCCTCCCCCAGCTACGACCCGAACGCGCTGGCCGGTCACGACACCGGCGCCGTGCGGGCCGCCCGCGAGGAGCTGCTCGCCGACGAGGCGCGCCCCCTGGAGAACCGGGCCATCGCCAGCTTCCTGTACCCGCCGGGCTCGGTGTTCAAGCTGGTCACCGCCGCCGCGGCCCTGCAGGCGGGCTACGCGCCCGACTCCGCGCTCGCCGGGCCGGCGGTGCTGGACCTGCCGCAGACCGAGCAGGGGCTGCGCAACAGCGACCGCGCGGCGTGCGGGCCGAACGACCAGACCACCCTCGCCGACGCGCTGCGCACCTCGTGCAACACCGCGTTCGCCTCGGTGGGGATGGCGCTGGGCGAGGGAGCGCTGCGCGACGCCGCGGCCGGGTTCGGCTTCGGCGAGGAGCTGGCGATCCCGCTCGAGGTCACTCCGTCGACCGTGCCCACGGGCATGGACGCCCCCTCGCTGGCCCAGGCCGCGATCGGGCAGCGCAACGTGCGGGTGACCCCGCTGCAGGTGGCGATGGTCTCCGCCGGCATCGCCAACGACGGGGTGGTCATGGCCCCGACCCTGGTGCGATCGGTGCGCGGCGAGGACCTCGAGGTGATCCGGGCGCCCAGCCCCACCGAGCTCGGCCGGGCGCTCAGCGCCGAGGACGCCGAGGCGCTCACGCAGATGATGGTCGGCGTCGTCGCCGACGGCACCGGTCGGGCCGCGCGCATCGACGGCGTGGAGGTGGCCGGCAAGACCGGCACCGCCCAGCACGAGCCGGGCCGCCCGCCGCACGCCTGGTTCACCGCCTTCGCCCCCGCCGACGACCCCGTGGTCGCGGTGGCCGTCGTCGTGGAGGACGGTGGGGACGCGGGCGACCAGGCTTCCGGAGGACGCACCGCGGCGCCGGTCGCCCGGGAGATGATCCAGGCGCAGCTGGACCGCGTGGCGCAGGACGCCGCGGCGCAGGGCGACGGCTGAGGCGACGGGTGCGGACGGGAGGTGGCGAGGTGGTGAGGACCGGGCAGGACGCGGTGCTGGGCGGGCGCTACCGCCTGGTCTCGGCCATCGCCGTCGGCGGCATGGGCCAGGTCTGGCGGGGCCAGGACGAGCTGCTCGGCCGGATCGTCGCCGTCAAGGTGCTCAAGCCCGAGCTGGCCTCCGACCCCGGGTTCCTCGACCGGTTCCGCACCGAGGCCCGGCACAGCGCGGGGCTGAGCCACCCCACCATCGCCACCGTCTACGACTACGGCGAGGCCGGCGGCAGCGCCTACCTGGTGATGGAGCTGGTGCCGGGCGAGCCGCTCTCCGACCTGCTGGCCCGCGAGGGGGCGCTGCCCGTGCGCCGCGCCGCCTCCCTGGTCGCCGCCTCGGCCCACGGGCTCGCGGCCGCCCACCGCGCCGGCCTGGTGCACCGCGACGTCAAGCCCGGCAACCTGCTCGTCACCCCCGACGGCGGCGTGAAGATCACCGACTTCGGCATCGCCCGGGCCGCGGCCGAGGCGCCGATCACCGCGACCGGCGAGGTGATGGGCACCGCCGCCTACTTCGCCCCCGAGCAGGCG
>CADCUY010000573.1 GCA_902806005.1 uncultured Quadrisphaera sp.
CGCCACGACCAGGGCGAGGGCCCGGCCCGGCGCGGCGCGGCGCACGGCGGCGGTGCGGGCGGTCGCGGCGCGGGGGATCACCCCTCCATGCTCCGCCGCCCCCGGCCGCTGCGCGCACCGGGGCCGCGCCCTCCCGCCGCTTAGACTCGTCCCATGGCCAAGACGACCGCCCGCGAGGGTGCCCGCAAGGTCGTGGCCTCCAACCGCAAGGCCCGCTACGACTACCTGATCACCGAGACCTACGAGGCCGGCATGGTGCTGCAGGGCACCGAGGTCAAGTCCCTGCGCCAGGGCCGCGCCTCCCTGGTCGACGGCTTCGCCAGCGTCGAGGGCGGCGAGGCGTTCCTGGAGCACGTGCACATCCCCGAGTACACCGAGGGCACGTGGACGAACCACGAGCCCCGCCGCCGGCGCAAGCTCCTGCTGCACGCGGCCGAGATCGTCAAGATCGCCAACGCCACCACCGAGGCCGGGTACACCCTGGTGCCGTTGCAGATCTACTTCAAGGACGGCCGCGCCAAGGTCGAGATCGCCGTGGCCCGGGGCAAGAAGAACTACGACAAGCGCCAGGCCCTGCGGGAGAAGCAGGACACCCGCGAGGCGCAGCGCGCCATGTCGCACCGCACCGACCGGTAGCGCCCCCCACCGCGGGCCCCGCGGGGAACACCGCGACCCCCGGTGGTGCTGGGCCCGGTATGAGAGCGATCTTCCAGGAGTCCTTCGGCGGCGCCGACGTCCTGCAGCTCGGTGAGCGCCCCGACCCGCTGCTCGGCCCCGACACCGTGATCGTGCGCGTGCGCACCGCCGGGGTGAACCCGGTGGACTGGAAGATCCGCGAGGGCTACCTCCAGACAGCCTTCCCCCACGTGCTCCCGCTGGTGCCCGGGTGGGACGTCGCCGGGGTGGTCGAGACCGTCGGCACCGCCGTGCGCGACCTCGCCGTCGGCGACGAGGTGCTGGGCTACGTGCGCAAGGACCTGGTCTCCGGCGGCTCGTTCGCCGAGCTGGTCTCCGCCTCCTCGCGGCACCTGGCCCTCAAGCCGCCCGGCGTGTCCTTCGAGGTCGCCGGCGCGCTGCCGCTGGCCGGGCTGACCGCCCTGCAGTCCCTGGACGACGTGCGCCTCGCCGCCGGCGAGACGGTGCTGGTGCACGCGGCCGCCGGGGGCGTCGGCCACCTCGCCGTCCAGCTGGCCGTGGTCCGCGGCGCCCGGGTGATCGGCACCGCCTCGGAGCGCAACCACGACTTCCTCCGCTCCCTCGGCGCGGAGCCGGTCGCCTACGGCGAGGGCCTGGTCGACGCCGTCCGCGCGCTCGCTCCCGACGGGGTGGACGCCGCCGTCGACTACGTCGGCGGCGAGGCGATCGCCCAGTCGGCGCTGCTCGCCAAGGACCCGGGGCGCACCGCCTCGAACGTCGACCCGGCGGCGGTCGCCGAGGTCGGCGGCATCCACTGCTTCGTGCGCCCCGACAGCCACCAGCTCGCCCAGCTGGTGGCCCTCGTCGACGGCGGCGCGGTGCGCGTGGAGGTGCAGCAGGTCTTCCCGCTCGAGCAGGCCGCCGACGCCCTGGCGCTGCTGGAGGAGGGCCACGTGCGCGGCAAGCTGGTGCTGACGGTCTGAGGCGCTGAGCGAGGCGGGCTGCGCCGGTGCGGGCACTGGCCTACGAGGGGTTCGGCGGCGACCTCGCCGTGCGCCAGGTGCCCGACCCGCGGCCCGAGCCCGGCGGGGTGGTCGTGGCCGTCGGCGCCAGCGGCCTGTGCCGCAGCGACTGGCACGCGTGGCGCGGCCACGACCCCGACGTCGTCCTGCCGCACGTCCCCGGGCACGAGCTGGCGGGCACCGTCGTCGAGGTCGGCGCCGAGGTGCGGCGCTGGTCCGTCGGCGACCGGGTCACCAGCTCCTTCGTCGGCGCGTGCGGGCGCTGCGGCCCCTGCCGCGAGGGCGAGCACCAGGTGTGCGCCCGCCAGCGCCAGCCCGGGTTCCACACCTGGGGCTCGCTGGCCGAGCGCGTGGCCCTGGCCGCCGCCGACACGAACCTGGTCGCCGTGCCCGAGGAGCTCGACGACGCCGCGGCGGCCAGCCTGGGGTGCCGGTTCGCCACCGCCTACCGCGCGGTCGTGCACGTCGCCCGGGTGCGCCCGGGGGAGTGGGTGGCGGTGCACGGGTGCGGCGGGGTGGGTCTCTCGGCCGTGCAGGTCGCCGTCGCTGCCGGGGCTCGCGTGGTGGCGGTCGACGTCGCCCCCGGCGCCCTGGAGCTGGCCCGGCGCTGCGGCGCCGAGGCGGTGGTGGCGGCCGGTGACGAGGACGACGTGGTCGCGGCCGTGGTCGAGCTGACCGACGGCGGCGCCGCGGTGTCGCTGGACGCCGTCGGCTCGCCCGCCACCTGCACGGGCTCGATCCGCAGCCTGCGCCCGCGCGGCCGGCACGTGCAGGTGGGCCTGCTGCCGCCGGCGCTCGGGCGCCCGCTGGTGCCGATGGACCTCGTCATCGCCCGCGAGCTGGCCGTGCTCGGCAGCCACGGGATGGCGGCGCACCACTACCCGCCGATGCTCGCCCTGGTCGCCGCGGGCCGGCTGCGCCCGCAGGACCTGGTGACCCGGCGGCTCACCCTGGACGAGGCGGGCGCGGCCCTGGCGTCCCTGGGCGCCACCTCGGGGATCGCCGTCGTCGTCCCCGGCGGATGACCGGCCACCCCGGTGAGCCCGCCGGGCGCGGTGCGCGCGGGCGGCGCACCATGGGCCGGTGGCAGCGCGGGTGCGGCGGGCGGCGGAGCCGGCGGACGAGGCGGCCGTGACCGCGGCGATGGTGGCGGAGGGCCTGGACGACGTCCACGCCTACGACGACACCCCCGCGGCGCGCTACCCGGCCCACGAGCACGGCTACGACAAGGTGCTGCACTGCGTCGCGGGCGGGGTGGTCTTCACCACTGCCGACGGCCAGCTCCCGCTGGAGGCCGGCGACCGGCTCGACCTCGACCGCGGCACCCGCCACGCGGCGGTGATCGGGCCCGCCGGCGTGCGCCTGGTCGAAGGCCACCGCCCCGGCTGAGCCAGGGCCCGGCGGGAACACCCGTGGCGGCACCGGCGCTGCATCCACTAGTCTTGAGCGTCCACCGCGAGGTGGACGCAGGACCAGCACCACAGCACGGCAGAACTGCACAGGGGGTGCCAGGTTTCGACGTTGCATCGTCGATCCAGGGGAAGCGAGTCGAGAACGCGAGGTCATCTCGTAAAAGTCCCTCGCAAAACAACAGGTGCCGATTCCAAGCGCACCGACTTCTCCCTCGCCGCCTGAGCGAGGTCTAGAGGTCCGTCGGCCCGGGAGTGCTCCCGGCCCGGGTACCGGCGTCAGCTAGGGAGCCACTGCTGCCGCGTGTCGTCATCGCACGCGGCGGGACACCCAGATGACTGAGCCCGGCAGCGACGCGCCTGTGCGATCGCTGGGGCTGAGAAACACCGCAGCAGGCTGCACTCGGAGAAGCCCTGGTGGCACGACGACGGACGCGGGTTCGATTCCCGCCACCTCCACCCCGTGGCGAGAGCCCCGGCGCGACCTGCGCGCCGGGGCTCTCGTCGTCCCCGGACCCTCCCGCCACAGGGCCGGAGGGGCGATCCACCCGCCCCGGGCCTCCAGGCCGGCCGCTCCGCTGCCGACGTGGGTGGGGTGATGCGCGCGCGCCGGGCCTCGTGGGCGGAGCTGACCCGGCTCCCGGTCCTGGCCACCCCCCGGGCGGTGGCGCTGAACACGGCCGTCCTCTTCCTCGGCGCGGGCCTGCTCACCCTCGTCTCCAGCGTCCTGCCCGGTGGGCCGACCGCGGGCGTGGCCCAGGTGCGCCTGCTGGCCGCGGGCGCCGTCGCCGTGGGCGCGGGCCTGGTGCTGGCCGGCGGCCGGCTGCCCCGCTGGGGGTTCCACGCCGTCCAGCTGGCCGGCTGGGCGATGGTGACCCAGGGCGTCCTGGTCTCCGGGGGTGGTGCCGTCTCCTACAGCTACGCCCTCTTCTACCTGCTGCTCGTGGTCAACGCCATCGCCGCCTGCTCGTGGTCGGGCGCCGCGGTGCACCTGCTCGTCGGTCTGACGTGCACCCTCGGGGTCATGCCCGCCCGCTCCGGCGTGGAGGCGGCCGAGGCGGCCGTGCTCGCCGGGGTGCTGGTGCTGCTGTGCGTCTACGTGGGGCGTGCGGTGCGCGCCGCGGCCGCGGCCGAGGTCGACGCGCTGACGGGCCTGGTCAACCGCCGCGGCCTCGACCGGCACCTGGACGAGGCGCTGGAGCAGGCGCCGCGCAGCGGTGCCCCCCTGGCGCTGGCCGTGATGGACCTCGACCACTTCAAGGACGTCAACGACCTGTCCGGGCACGCGGCGGGCGACCGGCTGCTGCGCACCGTGGCGGGCGCGTGGACCGCGCTCGTGCCGCCGGGGGTGCTGCTGGCCCGTGCCGGTGGTGACGAGTTCGTCCTCCTCGCCAGCGGTGCCGACGACGTCGGCGACCTCGTCGACCGGCTGCGCGGGGCCCTGCCGCCGGGCCAGACCTGCTCGGCGGGGACGGCGCAGTGGCAGCCGGGGGAGTCGGCCTCGGAGCTGGTCTCGCGCGCCGACTCCGCGCTCTACCGCGCCAAGCGCACCGCCCGGGGCACCACGGCCCGGCAGGAGCAGGTGGCGGCGGAGGAGGCGCGGGCCCTGGCCGCGCTCCTCGACCCGTCACGGGGCCCCGCGGCCCGGTGACGCCCCCGGCAGCGCCCGGGCGCGGCAGGATCACCGGTGTGCGCCGCCTCCGCCTCGCGCTCGCGGTGGCGCTGGGCGCCTACGGGGCCGCCGCCACGGCCGCCCTGGCCGTGCTGAGCGTGCTGCGCGACGGCACGGTGCTCACCTACGCCGCCGGCCTGGTGTCCTTCTGGTGGCTGCTGCCCGCGCCGCCCCTGGTCGTGGTCGCGGTGCTGGCGCGCACGTGGCGGGCGGCCCTGCTGCTCGCCCTGCCCGCGCTGGTCTGGCTGGTGGCCCACGGCCCGCCCCTGCTGCCGGACCGCAGCGGCCCGGTGGACCTGCGGGTGGCCAGCTTCAACATCGAGCCGGGCCGGTCGGTGGACCACGTCGAGGCCCTGGCCGACCGGGAGCGCCCCGACGTGCTGCTGCTCCAGGAGGTGAGCCCCCGGGCCCGTGAGGGCCTGGCCCGCCAGCTGCCGGACCACCCCCACGCCTGGTACGGCCCGGTCGCCCGCACCGAGGGCGCCGGCGGGACGGCGGTGCTCTCGGCCCACCCGATCGTCGACGTGGCGCCCGTGACCGGGCTGCCGGACGGGGCTCGGGGCACGGCCGTGGTCACCGTCGACGTCGGCGGGCGCCGGCTGGCCGTGCTCCCGCTCCACCTGGCCTCGCCCTGCCTGGGCTGCTCGGCGGAGTCGGCCCGGGCCAACCCGGCCGGGGACTCGGCGTCGGCCGCGCGGGTCAGGGTGGCCGAGGCGCACCGGTACGCCGAGGTGGTGCGGGCCCTGGTCGCCGACGGGCGCGCGGTCGTCACCGGGGGCGACCTGAACTCCGCGGAGCTGAACCAGCCCGTGCCCCTGCTGCTCGGCGCCGGGCTGGTCGACGTGCACCGGGCGGTGGGCACCGGACCCTCGCTGACCCGCGCGCCCGGCCCAGGGCTGGCGCGGATCGACGCGGTGCTGGTCAGCGGGCTGCGGCCCGTCGCCACCCGCGAGGGCGACGCGGGCCGCAGCACCCACTCCCCGGTCGTCGCCGACCTGGCGTGGTGAGGCGGTCGCGGCTCAGGGCGCCGCGACGCCGCGGCCCTCGACCTTCTCCTTGATCGTCGCCAGCGTCTGGTCGACGCCGACCTGCACCTGCTCGTCGGCCACGTGCGGCGAGTGGATGTGCACCTGCACCTGCGAGGAGGAGCCGTCGACGCCGGTGACGTCGAGGAAGCCGTTGTAGTCGTTCTCGCCCTCCGAGCCCCAGGCGATGTGCTTGGCGCCCTCGTCGACCCGGAACCACGCCTCGCCCTCGACGGTGTCGCCGCTCGGCATCCTCGCCTCGGTGTGCACCTCCTCGCCGCCCGTCCGGTGCGCCTCGGTCATCCGCGAGAAGTACTCGGGCAGGTTGGAGACGTCGGAGAGGTAGGCGAAGAGCGCGTCCTCGGGCGCCGAGACGGTGGTGCGGCCGTCGTAGTCAGCCATGCGGGTCCTCCAGGAGGGCAGCGGGTGGGTGTCCTCCCCCTACCGCCGTGCGAGACGATCAAACCCCCTGGGCTGGCCCCGGCGAGCGAGATCGGCGACCATCAGGCGTGGCCCTGCGCAAGAGCGGTGACCCCGTGCGGCGCTCGAAGGTCAAGCTCGTCCTCGTCGCGGTGATCGGCTCGGCCGTCACCCTCGTCGGCGTCGCCCTGCTGGCCCTGCCCGGCCCGGGCTTCCTGCTCGTCGCCGGTGGCCTCGCGATCCTGGCCACCCAGTTCACCTGGGCGCGCAGGCCCCTGCGCTACGCCCAGCACAAGGCCGAGCAGGGCGTCGACGAGATCGCCAAGAGCCGGTGGCGCACCGTCTTCGCGGTGCTGTGCGGGCTGGTGCCGCTGGCGATCGGGGTGGTGCACCTGGTCGGCGTGGAGCTGCCGCTGGTCGAGCGGTTCATGAACACGGTCGTCGCGGTCTCGCTGATCGTCAGCGGCGTGTTCCTCGTCGGCCTGGTGGTCTACGCCCGGGTGAGCGGCGGCATCCACGACGACGAGGGGGACGTCCGCGAGGACGTGCCCGTCGACTCGCCGTCCGGCCGCTGACCGGCCGGCGTCAGCCGGACCTGCGGCGGGTGAAGTCGCGCCCCGACGCCGTCGGCGTGCTGCCCCGCACCCCGCCGCCGGAGCCGGCGCGGTCGTCGGGGTGGTGGGCGCCCCGCTTGTGCTCCAGCGCCGCGCGCATCCGGCGGCGGTTCGCCGACGCCAGGTCCTCGGCGGCCTCCTCGGTGCTCCCGGCCGCGGGCGCGCCGGTGGTGTCGGGCTCGGCCTCGGGAGACTGCTGCTCGCTCATGCCCTGATGCTGCCCGCTCGCGGTCACCGGCGACACCGGGTTTCGACGACCGGACGGTGCGTCACCGCCGGGCGAGCGCCTCCTGCGCCCGCACGGCGCGCCGCCCGAGCACCAGCTGGCCGACGAACCCGAGCACCAGGGCCGCCAGCACCCCGAGCCCCGCGAAGGCCCAGGGGCCCTCGCGCCCGCCCAGGCCGAGCGGCCCGAGCAGGTACCCCTGCCAGGTCAGCCCGAGGGTCGCGCTGGTCACCAGGCCCCAGCCGACCAGCGTGCCGAGCACCAGCAGCGCCACCGCGGGGCCCTGGACCGACCCGTAGCGCCCGCGCGGGTCGAACAGGTCGGCGTCGACGTAGTCGCGCCGGCGCAGCGCGAGGTCGGCGATCGCGATGCCCGCCCACGCCGCCACCGGCACGCCGAGGGTGATGAGGAAGCCCTGGAAGGTGAAGATGAAGTCCTCCCGGGCGAGGAAGACCACGTACACCGTGCCCGCGACCATGATCGCGCCGTCGACGGCCGCGGCCACCCACCGCGGCGCCGGCAGGCCGGCGCTGAGCAGCGCCAGGCCCGAGGAGTAGATGTCGAGCACGGCCCCGCCGACCAGCGACAGCACGGCCACGAGGGCGAACGGCACGAGGAACCACGTCGGCACCGCGGCGGTCAGGGCGCCGATCGGGTCGGCGCCGATCGCCGTGGCGAGGTCGGGCGAGGACGCGGCGAGCAGCAGGCCGAACACGACGAGCACCACGGGCGCGAGCGCGCCGCCCACCGTGGTCCAGCCGACCACGCCACGGCTCGACGCCGAGCGGGGCAGGTAGCGGGAGTAGTCGCCGGCGGCGTTGACCCAGCCGAGCCCGAACCCGGTGCCCGCGAGCACCAGCGCGCCGACGAAGGCCTGCGGCTCACCGGACGGCGTCGCGGCGACGGCGGCGAGGTCGATGGTGCCGGCGACCAGCGCGACGTAGACCACCGTCAGCACCCCGGTGACCACGGTGACCACCTTCTGGAGCCGCATGATCACGTCGAAGCCGAGGATCCCGGCGGTGATCACCAGGGCGGCGACCACGAGCAGGGCGATCACCGAGGTCGCGGTGCCGCCACCGACGCCGAGGCGCTCCAGCACGGTGGCGGTGGCCAGCGTGGCCAGGGCCACCAGCACGGTCTCCCAGCCCACGGTCAGCACCCACGAGACGGCCGAGGGCAGCCGGCCGCCGTCGACGCCGAACGCCGCGCGGCTGACCACCATGGTCGGCGCCGAGGCCCGCTTGCCGCCGAGGGCGATGATCCCGCAGAGCAGGAACGAGAAGGTGATGCCGAGCACCGCGGCCACGGTGGCCTGGAAGAACGAGACCCCGAAGCCGAGGATGAACGCGCCGTAGCTGACCCCGAAGACCGAGACGTTCGCGGCGAACCAGGGCCAGAACAGGCTGCTGGGGCGGCCGTGGCGCTCGTGCTCGGCGATGACGTTGATGCCGTTGGCCTCGATGGCGGCCACGGGCGGCTGCGCCGGCGGTCGCGGCGACGTCGGGGGGCTCGCCTGAGCGGTCACCGGCCCACGGTAGCCCTCAGCGGTCCGCCGGGGCGGCCCGCGGCACTGTGGTGAACGCCTCGGACCGCACCTGGCCGTCGTACCCGCCGCGCGGGGCCCGGACGCCGAAGATCGCGCCCACGGTGGGCGCCACGTCGAGGGTCCGGGCGACGGTTGCGGAGGTCGCCCCGCGCCGCACCGCCGGGTGGCCCCCGGTGACGAGGAACGGGACGGGCTCGGTGACCGGGTGGCCGTGGTTGCCCGGGATGGGGTTCGAGAGGACCGTCGGGTCGCTGAACCGCCACCCGGGCCGGCAGGTGGCGACGAGGTCGCCGGCCTCGGGCCCGAGCCGCAGCTCGCCCGGGGTCTGCACGGCCAGGACCCCCGGCGCGGCCAGCACCAGGCGGCGCACCTCGGCCAGTCCCTTCCTGCGCTGGCCGCTCGGGCCCACCCAGTAGAGGAGGTCGGCGCCGCCGTTCTGGGCGATGGCGATGCTGGAGCGCAGGTCGGGCCGCCCGGTGAGGATCGCGTCGACGGAGATCAGGTCCGTCGGGACGGAGAAGTCCATCGAGTGGTCGGCCAGCAGGAGCAGCACGCTGGAGGCGTACTTCCCCTCGGCCTGCAGCTGGGCGACGAAGGCGCCGACCAGCGCGTCGGTGTTCGCCAGCGCCGCCCGGCGCTGGGCCCGGACGTCGAGCACGCCGGTCTCATCGACGTGCCCGATCCGGTCGATGTCGCCGAGGTTGACGAAGAGCAGGTCGGGGTCGTCCTCGCGGACCATCCGGCTGACCTCGGCCATGGTCTGGTCGTCGGGCGAGTAGTCGGCGCCGGGCACGACCACCGGGCCCGGCCGCCACTCGTAGGTCGCCCGGCCGCGGAAGATGCCGTACAGGTACTCCTTGCTCAGCACCGTGCCGGAGGTGTGGCCGAGCGCGCGCACCTGCTCCAGCACGGTGGTCGCCCGCAGGTCGCTCGGCCGGTCCAGGTCGCGGACCACCCGCTCGGCGCGGTCGTACACCGAGTTCGCGGGGACGCCGGAGCGGTCGGGGCGCACGCCGGTCGCCATCATCACGTGGTTGGGGATGGTCTCGAAGACCGGCTGGGAGCGGGCGTCGGTGTACGTCGTCCCCTGGGCCTCCAGCCCACGGACCACCGGCTGCTCGGCGCCGCCGAACTCCTCCGGCCGGCACCCGTCGAGCACCAGGACGTACACGCGCACCCGCCCGTCGCCCGGGCCGGGCGGCACGGGCAGGGCCCCGGCCTCCCGCAGCGCCCCGGCCAGCGCGGCCGCCGCCGTGCCGGCGGCGCCCATCCTCAGGACGTCGCGGCGGCCCAGCCCGTGGGCCGTGGCGTCGCCGCTCACGCGATGCCGCCCGTCGCCGGGGCGACCTTCTGCGTCCCCGCCGCCACGGTCCACGACGTCGAGCGCACGCTGGTCGCCCGCGGGTCGGCCCGCTCGCTCAGCACGTACCAGTCCATCTGCACCCTCTCCGGGGTCACGTCGAGCACCGAGTACCCGTGGCTGTCGAAGTCGAGGTACCGCACGTGCGGGTTGTTCGCCTTGAACGCCTCCTCGACGGCGATCGAGGAGGTGCGCGGCGCGGTCCGGGTGATGTCGTCGAGGTTGTCGCTGGTCACCGACGTGCACACCAGCTCGGTGGCCAGGCTCCTGCCGTCGACCGGGTAGGTGGCGGGGTCGTCGGGCACGTCGCAGGCCCACGCGGAGTGGATGTCGCCGGTGAGGAAGACGGTGTCCCGCACCCCGCCGGCCTCCAGGTGGTCGAGCACCAGGCGCCGCTCGACCGGGTAGCCGTCCCACTGGTCGACGTTGTAGGCGACGCCGCCCTCGGCCGGGCCGGTCATCTCGGCCGCCGCCCCGGCCTGTGCGGGGCTCAGGCCGCTGGGGAACCGCACCGGCGAGATCATCACCGGGTTGCCCACCAGCTTCCACTGGGGCCCGGCCTGGGTGAGCCCGGCGAGCAGGAACTCACGCTGCTCGGCCCCGGTGATGGTGCGGCCGGTGTCGCTCTGCGCCGGGTCGAGGGGGCTCTCCGGCTGGCGGTCCCGGTAGGTCCGCAGGTCGAGCATCGTCAGGCTGGCCAGCGAGCCGTAGGCCAGGCGCCGGTACAGCCGCCCGCCCGCCTCGTAGCGCACGGGCATCCACTCGGCGTACGCCTGCTGCGACCACCCGCGGCGGGTGCCCCAGGCGCCCTCGGCACCCTCGGTGTGGTTCTCTGCCCCGCCCGAGTAGGCGTCGTTCGCGGACTCGTGGTCGTCCCAGGTCACGACGAACGGCACCTGCGCGTGCAGGCGCTGGAGGTCGGGGTCGGTCTTGTACTGGGCGTGCCGGCGCCGGTAGTCGGCCAGCGTCGTGATCTCGGTCGGCGGGTCGTGCGGGCGGACGACGACGTCGCGGGCCTGGTACTCGCCCGGTGCGTACTCGTAGAGGTAGTCGCCGAGGTGCACCACGGCGTCCAGGTCGCCCCGCTCGGCCAGCAGCCGGTAGGCGGAGAAGTAGCCGGCCTGCCAGTTCGCGCAGGAGACGACGCCCAGGCGCAGGCGGGGCACCGCCGCACCGGCCGCCGGGGCGGTCGCCGTGCGGCCGGTGGGGGAGGTCTCGCCGCCGAGGCGGAACCGGTAGGCGTAGCGGGTCGCGGGCGACAGGCCCGTGACGTCCACCTTCACCGTGTGGTCCCGCGCGGGGCCGGTGCTCACCTCGCCGCGCCGCACGACGCGGCGGAAGCGGTCGTCCGTGGCGACCTCCCACCGCACGCGCACGTCCGGGCCCAGCCCCGAGCCGGGGGCGGACTCCTCGGTGGGCGTCACCCGCGTCCACAGCACGACGCCGGCGCTCAGCGGGTCGCCCGAGGCCACGCCGTGGCGGAAGGCGCCCGCCGCCGCGGCGGCGGGACCGGCGCTGGTGGCCGCGGTCGCAGCCAGGGCGCCACCGGCGACGAGGACGCTGCGGCGG
>CADCUY010000574.1 GCA_902806005.1 uncultured Quadrisphaera sp.
CGCTCCTCGCGCCGTCCGCCGGCCGAGCGCGAGCCCCCTGCGCCCGCTCCGGCGCCGCCCGGACCGCGCCGCCCGGTCTCGCCGAGGTCCTCGACCTCCTCCGCGCCGAGCCCGGCGCGCGTGCGCGAACCGCGCGGCAGCATGCCCTTGGTGCCCGCCGGGATCTGCAGCTCCTCGTACAGGTGCGGCGACGTGGAGTACGTCTCGACCGGCTCGGGGATGCCCAGGTCGAGGGCGCGGTCGATCATCGCCCAGCGGTGCAGGTCGTCCCAGTCGACGAAGGTCACCGCGGTGCCGGTCGCCCCGGCGCGCCCGGTGCGGCCGGTGCGGTGCAGGTAGGTCTTCTCGTCCTCGGGGCACTGGTAGTTCACGACGTGCGTGACGTCGGTGACGTCGATGCCGCGCGCGGCGACGTCGGTGGCCACCAGCACGTCGACCTTGCCGTTGCGGAACGCGCGCAGCGCCTGCTCGCGCGCCCCCTGGCCGAGGTCGCCGTGCAGCGGGGCGGCCGCGAACCCGCGGTCGATGAGGTCGTCGGCGACCTTGGCGGCGGTGCGCTTGGTGCGGGCGAAGACGATGGTCAGGCCGCGGCCCTCGGCTTGCAGCAGCCGGGCCAGCACCTCGACCTTGTCCATCGCGTGGGTGCGGTAGACCACCTGCTTGATCGCCTTGACCGTGGCGCCGAGGTCGTCGGGGTCGGCGGCGCGGATGTGCGTCGGCTGCGTCATGTACCGGCGGGCCAGCGCGACCACGGGGCCGGGCATGGTGGCCGAGAACAGCATCGTCTGGCGGCCGGCGGGCGTGCTGGAGAGCAGCTTCTCGACGTCGGGCAGGAAGCCCAGGTCGAGCATCTCGTCGGCCTCGTCGAGGACGACGATCCGCGCGTGGGCGAGCACCAGGTCGCCGCGCTGGGCGAGGTCGAGGAGGCGGCCGGGGGTGCCGACGACGATCTCGACGCCGCGCGCCAGCGCCTCGACCTGCGGCTCGTAGGCGCGCCCGCCGTAGACGGTGAGGACCCGGGCGGCCCGGCGCGACGCGGCGCGCTCGATGTCGCGGGCCACCTGCACGGCCAGCTCGCGGGTGGGCACGACCACGAGGGCCTGGGGGCGGCCGGGCTCGGCCAGGCGCTCCCAGCCCTCCTCGCCCGGGCCGGTGACGCGCTGGAGCAGCGGCACGCCGAAGCCGAGCGTCTTGCCGGTGCCCGTCTTGGCCTGGCCGATGATGTCGTGCCCGGAGAGGGCGACGGGCAGCGTCATCGCCTGGATGGGGAAGGGGTGCACGATGCCGGCGCCCGCGAGGGCCTCGGCGATCGCGGGCTGCACGCCGTAGTCGGCGAAGGTCTGCTCCGCCAGCACCGCGGGCGGCGGGGTGTCGGCCTCGTCGATGGTCGCGGCGATGCCGATGACCTCCTCGATCGGCGCACCCTCGTCGACGGCGGCGCCATCGTCGACGGGGCCGGTCTCGTCGACGGCGGTGGTCTCGTCGACGGCGGTGGTCTCGTCGGTCGGGACGGTGTCGTCCACGGCGTCGGTCTGGTCGGAGAGCTGGGTCGGGTCTGGCACGGCAGGCCTCACGTCTGTCAGTGCGGGGGCCTCTCGTCGGGCGCCGTCACGCGGGGAGGTGAGCCCGGCCCGTGCGCTCACGGGCGCGGTCCGCGAAGGACGGCGATCGCCGGCGGGCTCCGCCGCGGCGGTTCGGCAGCCGATCGTGGCTGCGACCGGTCGACCGAGGAACACTCCCATGGTACCGGTAGCGGCCGACAGCACCGCGTCGCACCGCGGGCCTACGCTCGCGCTCCATGACCACCGCCGCGGATCCCGCTGCCGCCCCGCTCGACGAGCCGGCCGCCGCGGAGGTCGACCTGCTCGGAGCGCTGGCGTACGGCGAGCTCAGCAGCTTCCTGCGCCTGAGCGCCGAGGCCGTGACCGGCCCCACCCTGACCGACGTCGACGGCCTGGCGGCGCTGGGCGTGCGGAACTTCTCGCACTACCGGCTGCTGCGCGACCGCCTGGTCGACCTGGGCCTCGACCCGGAGCGGGCGATGGCCCCGTTCACCGCCGCCATGGACGCCTTCCACGCGCGCACGACGCCCAGCGACTGGACCGAGAGCCTGGTGAAGGCCTTCGTCGGCGACGGCATCGCCAAGGACTTCTACCTCGAGGTCTCCGCGCACGTGGGCGCGGGGACCCGCGAGCTGGTCCAGGAGGTGCTCGGCGGCACGAGGGCGGCCGGCGCGGACGGCGAGGTGCCCAGCGCCGAGGCGGCCGTGGCGGAGTTCGTGGTGGCGGCCGTGGCCCGCGCCACGGAGCAGGACCCGCAGCTGAGCAGCCGGCTCGCCCTGTGGGGACGGCGCCTCGTCGGTGAGGCGCTCAGCCAGGCGCAGGGGATCGTGGCCGACCACCCCGCCCTCGCCGCGCTGCTGGCTCGCGGCGCGGGCGGGGACGCGCACGGCGCCGACCTCGAAGGGGTCGGCGCCATGTTCACGCGCATCACGCAGGCGCACGTGCGCCGGATGGGCCGGCTCGGGCTCACCGCCTGAGCCGGTCCCCCGGGGTCAGCGACCGGTCAGCGCCGGACGCTGCGCCCGCTGGCCCCGGCCACGATCCCGACGCCGATGACGGCGAGGACGAGCTGGATCAGCAGGGTGACGAAGTCGAACCCGTCGGCCGGACGGCCCAGAAGGCTCGTCGCGATGAATCCGCCGATGAAGGCGGCGACGATACCGACGATGATGGTCAGCAGGATGCTGATGTTCTGGCGGCCGGGCTTGATCAGACGCGCGAGGGCGCCGATGATCGCACCGACCACGATGGCCGAGATGATTCCGCCAATGCCCATGGTCGCTCCTTCATGTCGTGGCGGTCGCGATCGCGGCCGCCGCCGAGCAGCATGGTGCGCCTGGAGGGCTGCCGCACCTCCAGGACGGGCGAAGGCCCCGAAACCGGGGCGCGAGCGGCTCTCCGGCCCCCTAGAGGGTGCCGAAGCCCACCCGGCGTGACTCCTCGACTCCGATCTCCACGAAGCCGATGGACGCGGCCGGCACGAGCACCGTGCGGCCCTTCTCGTCCTTCAGCGACAGCACGGTGCCCCCCTCGAGGGCGGCGGACACGGCCGCGGTCACGTCCCCGGCGCTCTGCTGCGACTCCAGCACGACCTCGCGCGTGGTGTTCTGCACACCGATCCGGATCTCCACCGCTGCTCCTGACCTCGACTGCGGACTGACCGCCATCAAACCCCACGCCGCTGGACTCGGGTCGACCGGGGCCGGTCGGTCGCACGCCCCGGGAGTCCGCGTGTTCTCCCTCGCCCTGCGTGTGCACGATGTCATCATCTGTGACGAAACACCACGCCGGGGGGGAGCCGGGCGCCCGGGGGACGGGTGCCCGGCTCAGGCCCGGTTCCCAGCCACCCGGGGGAGTCGATGACCGGCACGCCCGTCCCTGACCCGTCAGCCCCCGCGCCCGGGCGCTCGGCCCTGGCCGTGCTGGTGCAGTCGGCCCTCGCCGTGCCCGGCGTCCGCGGAGCGCGCGTGGGCCGCCAGCGGCGCGGCGACCGCGTGGTGCGGCTCGCCCTCGAACCGGGCGCCGACGCTCGTGCCGTCGCCGACGCCGTCCG
>CADCUY010000575.1 GCA_902806005.1 uncultured Quadrisphaera sp.
GTGCCGGGCCGGACCCAGCCGGTGCCCGCGCACGACGGGTGCGTGCCGGCGGCGCGGCCGGGGGCCGCGCGCTCGTCGGTGCTCCTGGCCGCGCTGGCGGCGCTCGCGTTCGGGCTCTTCTTCGTCATCCTCGAGCGGGCGACCCGGGGCGCGGCGGTGCCCGGGGTCGGTCAGGGCGCGCTCGACGTCGCGGTGGTGGTCGCGCTCGCCGTCCAGCTCGGGGCCCTGGTGGTCACGCTGCTCGCCGCCACCCGCCACACCCGCGCCTGCCTGCGGCCGGGCCGCTCGCTGCTCGGGCCCGCCGTGGCCGTCGGGCTGCTCGACGTGGGCGCCGACCTGCTCGTCACCCTCGCGGTCGACCGGGGCCCGCTGGCCGTCGTCGGGCCGCTGGCCTCCCTCGACCCCGTCGTCGCGGTCCTCGTGGCCACCGTGGTGCTGCGGGAGCGCCTGCGACCGCTGGCCGCGCTCGGCGTCGTCGTCGCGATCGTCGGGATCGTGCTCGTCGCGTCGGGCTGACCGGGCTGGGCTGACCGGGCTGGGCTGACCGCGCTGGGCTTCCCGTGCGAGCGCGGCCCGTGGTGTCGTAGCCCCATGGCCTGGGAGGTCCACCCGGTGACGCCGGACCGCTTCGAGGACTTCGCCGACGTCGTCAACCGCACCCGCCGCCCCAGCCACTGCTGGTGCCTCTCGCACCGGCTGTCGTCGGCGGAGATCGAGACGCTCGGCGGCGGCAGCCGGGAGCGGGCGGCCCGGCGGCTGTGCGAGCGCGAGGACCCCCCCGGGGTGGTGGCCTACCGGGACGGCGTGCCGGTGGGTTGGTGCAGCACCGGCCCCCGCGCCGAGATCACCCGGCTGGCCCGGTCGCGGCTGATCCGGCCCGTCGACGACCTCCCGGTGTGGAGCATCGTGTGCGTCGTGGTCCGCGCCGGCCACCGCCGCCAGGGCGTCACGGCGCCCCTGATCGAGGGGGCGGTGCAGCACGCCGCCTCGCGCGGGGCGCCCGCCGTGGAGGCGCACCCGGTCGACCCGCCGGGGCGGATGGACCTGACGACGGCCTTCGTGGGCACCCGGGCGATGTTCGAGCGGGCCGGCTTCGCGGTGGTCGGGACGACGGACGCCGTCGCCGGCGGGCTGCCGCGCCTGGTGATGAGACGGGACCTCCGGGCGGGCTGAGGGCCCGCGCGTCGTGCGCCGCGCTCACAGCCCGAGGACGAGGTCGCGGACGGCGGCCGGCCGGGAGAGGAACGGGTGGTGGCCGGCGTCCAGCTCCACGACGGCGCCGGCCCGGGCGGCGAACCCCCGCTGGCGGTCGGCGGAGGTGCCCCGGTCCTGGGCGCACACCAGGTAGGTCGACGGCACCTGGTGCCACGCCGCCGCCGCCACCGGTGCGCCGATCACCGTCACGCTCTGCCGGGCGAGGCGGCTCGGGGCCTGCGCGCGGACCTCGGTGTCGCAGTCCTGCAGGAACACCTGGGTCAGCAGCGCGGGGCGGACGCCGAAGGTGCCCCCCTCGGGGTCGACGTCGAGGAAGGGGGCCGGGGCCTCCTCGCCGAAGGAGGCCAGGCTCTGCCCGACCTCGGGCAGGTAGCTGGAGACCAGCAGCAGGTGGCGCACGCTCCCCACGCCGGCGGCGGCCTCGGCCGTGACGACGCCCCCGTAGCTGTGGGCGACCACGACGGTCGGCTCGTCGCTCGCGGTGAGCTCCCGCCGGACCGCCGCGACGTCCTCGGCCAGCCCCGGCCCGTGCGCGCCGACCGCAGCACCCGTCTCCCCGCAGCTGGGCAGGGCGGGCGCCCGGCTGGCGACGCCCCGCTCGGCCAGCAGCTCGCCGGTGCGGTGCCACCACCACGCGCCGTCCCGCACGCACGCCCCGTGCACGAACACGACCCTCATCGCGACCCTCCTCGTCCGGTCCCACCAGGTGCTCCTGGAACGGTAGACGAACGGGCCGTTACGGCTAAGACTGCGAGGCGTGGGACGGCGACCCCAACCGCAGATCCGGCAGCGCCTCCTCGACGCCTGCACCGACCACGCCCTCCAGCACGGGCTCCCGAGCCAGCTCGGGCCGCTGGCCGCTGCCGCCGGCACCTCGCCGCGGATGCTGATCTACCACTTCGGCACCCGCGACGGGCTGCTCCGCGAGGTCCTCGGCCGCGCCCGGGCCCGGCAGGTGGAGGTGTTCACCGAGCTCCTGCGGGCCCGGCCGGACGAGGCCTACACGGCGACCCTGGACCGCGCGTGGTCGGCGATGACCGGGCCGCAGGGCCAGCCCTACCTGCGGATGTTCACCAGGCTGCACGACAGCGCCGGGGAGCCGCTGTGGCCCGGCTTCCGGCGCGCCGCGACCACCGACTGGCTCGCCCCGCTCGAGGACGGCATGCGCACCCTCGGCCGCCCGGAGCTGGGCACCGTCGTGCTCGCCGTCATCCGCGGGCTGCTCGTGGACCTGGACGCCACCGGCGACGCCGACCGCACCTCGCGGGCCTTCCGCGCCTTCCTCGCCACCGTCCGCGGCTGAGCGCGACGCGCCGGGGTGTCGGGCGCCGCGCCCCTGCTCACGGCGACCGGGCTTCGAGGAAGGCGTAGACCTCGGCGTCGTCGACGCCGGGGAAGTCGCCGCGGGGGAGCGGCGCGAGGACGTGCGCGTGCAGGTGCGCGCTGGGCCACGCCCGCGGGCGCCACCGCTCGGTCAGCTCGACGGGTGGGCGGCGGCAGCAGCCCTCGTCGGGGCACCGTGAGGCGTTCCGGACGGTGGTGTCACGGCCGCGGAACCACTTGGCGTGGGCGTAGGGGACCCCCACGGTGATGGAGAAGGCGCCGGTGGGCCCGCCGGCGCTGGTGGTGCCGGCGGCGGTCTGCGTGGAGCACCAGTAGGTGCCGGCGGGGGTGTCGGTGTACTGGTAGTTCTCGGTGGTGCGCGAGCGGGTGGTGAAGACGGCCCGGGCCTGCCAGCGGCGGCAGACCGGCTGACCCTCGATCGCCCCGGTGTCGTCCTGGGGCAGGGGTACCCCGTCGTTGCTGTACCCGCGGTACAGGGCCCCGTCCTCGCCGGTGCGCAGGAAGTGCAGGCGGATGCCGAGCGCGGTGGTGGCCAGGTTGGTCAGCCGGTGGGCGGCGGCCTCGTGGGTGACGCCGAAGGCGTCGCGGAAGTCCTCGACCGCCAGGTCCTTCGCCGCTCTGGCGGCGCTCAGGTGCTCGGTGGCCGCCGTCCTGGGCATCAGGCAGGCGGCGGCGAAGTAGTTGATCTCCAGGCGCTGGCGGAGGAAGTCCGCGTAGTCGACGGGGTGCTCGTGGTCGAGGATCCGGTGGGCGAGGGCCTGCAGGGCCAGGGAGCGCAGCCCGTGCCCGCCGGGGATGGACGCCGGTGGCAGGTAGATGCGCCCGCCGGCCAGGTCGGTCACCGACCGGGTCGAGTGCGGGAGGTCGTCGGCGTGGACGATGGTGAACCCGAGGTCGGCGGCCATCCTGGCCACGGCCCGGTGGGTCAGGGCACCACCGGTGTACCCCGCGGAGCGGACGGCGGACTCGGCGAGGTCCTCCAGCTCCGGCAGGTGGTTGTCGTGGGCCTGCATCAGCAGCCGCAGCTCGGTGTTGGCCCGCCGAGCCTCCTCCGGGGTGCTCGCCGAGGCGCGGTCGCGGCGGGCGAGCTCGGTGTGCAGGGCGACCAGGGACTCCAGCGCCTCGACCGGCATCCGCTTGCCCGGGCGCACCGGCGCCAGGCCGAGGGCGGCGAAGCCCGGACGGCGCTGGGCCCGCTCGAGGGCGATCTCCAGCGCCGCGCGCCGGGAGGGGGGCGGGTCGGCGGCCAGCAGGTCGGCCAGCGGCACCGACAGGGCCCGGGCCAGGCCCTGCAGCAGGGACAGGCGCGGTTCGCGGCGCCCGTTCTCGAGCAGGGACAGCGCGCTGGCGGTCGCGCCCACCTGCTCACCCAGGGCGGCGAGGGTCAGGCCTGCGGCGGTGCGGTAGTGCCGCACCCGCCGGCCGACGGTGATCGAGTCACCGGACCGCACCTCCGACGGGGGAGCGGGGACGGCGTCGTCCAGGGCGGCGACGCGGACGCGGCTCACCTTGTGACTGTAGCGAAACAACGCCGGTTCTTGTCACCGTTGAGGGCTACCGACAGGGCCGTCCAGCGGCACATCGTGGTCAGGACCACCCGTCCTGCCCCGACGAGGAGCCCCGTGACCGTCACCGACCCCACCACCACCCTGCCGACCACCACCGACCTGCAGGCGTGGGTCGAGCAGGTGGCTGCCCTGACCGAGCCGGAGGCGGTGGTGTGGTGCGACGGCTCGGAGGCCGAGCGGCAGCGGCTGACCGCCGTGGCCGTGCGCACCGGGACGCTGACCCCCCTGGACCCGTCCCTGCACTACGGCTCCCACCTGGCCCGCTCGTCCGAGGACGACGTCGCCCGGGTCGAGGACCGCACCTACATCTGCTCGCCGACGCCGGCCGGGGCCGGGCCGACGAACCACTGGCGCGAGCCGGTCGCGATGCGCGCGGAGCTGGCCGGGTGCTTCGCCGGGTCGATGCGCGGGCGGGTGATGTACGTGGTGCCGTTCGCGATGGGCCCGGTCGGCGGCCCGCTCTCGCGACTCGGCGTGGAGCTGACCGACTCCCCGTACGTCGTCCTCAGCATGCGCATCACCACCCGGATCGGCGCGGGGCCCGAGCTGCTCATCGCCGGAGGCGCGCCGTGGGTGCGGGCGGTGCACTCGGTCGGCGCGCCGCTGCTCGAGGGCGAGCAGGACGTGCCGTGGCCGAGCAACCCCGTCAAGCACATCGCCCACTTCCCCGACAGCAGGGAGGTGTGGTCGTACGGCTCGGGGTACGGCGGCAACGCCCTGCTGGGCAAGAAGGCCTTCGCGCTGCGCCTGGCCTCGGTCATGGGCCGCGACGAGGGGTGGCTGGCCGAGCACATGCTGCTGATCCGCCTGACCTCCCCGGCCGGGCGGCGCTACCACCTGGCCGCGGCCTTCCCCTCCGCGTGCGGCAAGACCAACCTGGCGATGATGCGCCCCAGCCTGCCCGGGTGGTCGGTGGAGACCCTCGGCGACGACATCGCCTGGATGCGACCCGGGCCCGACGGGCGCCTGTGGGCGATCAACCCCGAGGCGGGGCTGTTCGGGGTCGCGCCGGGCACGGGCGAGGCGACCAACCCGAACGCGATGGGCGCGCTGTGGGGGAACACCATCTACACCAACGTGGCGCTCACCGACGACGGTGACGTGTGGTGGGAGGGCAGGACCGGGCGTCCGCCCGAGCACGCGACCGACTGGCGCGGCCAGGACTGGACCCCCGCCGACGGCGCGGCCGGCCGGCCGGCCGCGCACCCGAACGCCCGGTTCACCGTGCCGATGCACCAGGTGCCCTCCGCCGCCGCCGACTGGGACGACCCGGCCGGCGTCCCGCTCGACGCGATCATCGTCGGCGGGCGTCGCGCCGGCGTCGTGCCGCTGGTCGCCCAGGCCCGCGACTGGGCCCACGGGGTCTTCATGGGCGCGACGGTGGCCTCGGAGCAGACCGCCGCCGCCGAGGGCGCCGAGGTGGGGCGGCTCCGCCGGGACCCCTTCGCCATGCTCCCGTTCTGCGGGTACGACATGGGCGAGCACTGGGCCCACTGGCTGGCCGTCGGGGAGGCCCTCGGCGACGGTGCGCCGGCGTTCTTCGCCGTCAACTGGTTCCGCAAGGACGACGGCGGCGACTACCTGTGGCCGGGCTTCGGTGAGAACGCCCGCGTCCTGGCCTGGGTCGCAGCCCGCCTCGACGGGCTGGTCGGCGCCGTCGACACCCCCGCCGGCCTCGTGCCCGCCCCCGGCGCCCTCGACACCACCGGGCTCGACCTGCCCGACGGGGCCCTCGAGCAGCTGCTCAGCGTCGACCCCGCCGCCTACGCGGCGGAGGCCGACCTGACCGAGGAGTTCTTCGCCACCTTCGGCCCCACCCTGCCGGCGGCCATGACCCAGCAGCTCGCGGAGCTGCGGACGCGGGCCGGTGGGCCCCCCCGGCCCGCGTCCTGAGCCACGGGCGCGCGGCGCCCGGAGCCGGCCGCCACCCCCATAGCGCCGCGCTATCGCCGCATCGAGCACCGGTACTGGACCCGCACCCGGTGCGACGCGTTCGATGGGCCCGCGGAGGGCCGTGACCCTGACGACCGCAGAGAAGGAGTGAGCCGTGCTGACCGACCGCACCCCCGTCGAGGAGTACCACGCGCGCTGGAGGCGCGCCCAGGCCGTGTGCCGCGAGAACGGCGTCGAGGCCCTGGTCGTCTGGTCGCGGGGTGGCGGGACCCTCGACACCTCCGACGACGTGGTCTACCTGGCCAACCACTACGCCGTCTTCCCGTACCTCAACGACCTGCCGGGCGAGTGGTCGGGCCTGTCCAGCACAGCCGTCGTCCTGCCCGTCGACGGCGAGCCCACCCTGTGCGTCGACACCCCGCCGATCCGCGCGGACTCGGTGCCCGTCGACGACGTGCGGGTCTCCGAGCTGCTGCCCGACCTGGTCGGCAAGGTCCTCGCCGAGCGGGGCCTGAGCAGCGCCCGCGTGGGCCTGGTGGCCGGCAACGCGCTGCTCCTGGCCCCGTACCGGCGCCTGCTGGAGGCCTGCCCGAAGGTCGACTTCGTGCCCATGGACAACGCGGTCGACCAGCTGCGGGCCCGCAAGAGCCCCTACGAGTTCGAGCTGCTGCGCGAGGTCGCCGTCATCGGCAGCGAGGCGATGACCGCGATGATGACCTCGGCGACCCGACCCGGGTCCCGGGAGTCCGACGCCGTCCGGGCCGCCTACGACCACGTCATCAGCAACGGCGGGGCGCCCTACGACGCCGCGGTCGCCTCCGGGCCCCACAGCGAGTACTTCGCCTACGGGCAGGTGCCGCAGTGGACGACGCGGGAGCTGGAGAGCGGCGACATCTTCCACTGCGACATGTACGGGGCCGCCGTCGAGGGCTACCGCTACGACCTCTCACGGACGACGTTCGTGGGCGGGCGTCCCACCTCCGCGCAGGAGGAGGTCCTCGACGGGGCGATCGCGTCCATCAGGGCCGGGATCGCGGTCCTGCGGCCCGGGGTGCTGGCCTCGGAGGTCTTCCGCGCCGTCCAGGGGGTGCTCGACGAGCGCGGGATCGACGTCGGCTACCCGATCCACGGGCACTCCTTCGGCCTCGGCTGGGAGGGCCCGTGGATCACCCCCGGCCAGGACGTGCCCATCGAGGCGGGCATGGCCATCGCCGTGGAGACGATGGCCGGTCGCCCGGGCGTGGGCAGCGTCAAGTTCGAGGAGAACGTGCTCGTGCACGAGGACCGCGTCGAGCTGCTGACGACCACGCCGGAGAAGCCCTGGCTGCTGTGACGCCGCGCCGGCGCCCGCCCCCGCGCGGGGGCGGGCGCCGGCGTCAGGACGGAACGGCCGCCAGGGTCGCCGGTGCCACGGCCTCCTGGCGCGCCGGGGAGGCCATCGGGACGACGTCGAGGGCGGCGAGCATCCGCGCCGTCTCCACGAAGTCGGCGACCGGTTCCGAGTCGAGGTCGTTGCGCCAGGCGATCGCCAGCGGCGAGGACGGCAGCCCCGTGACGGGGATGAAGGCCAGGCCCGGCCGGTCGTAGTACCGCTGCGTGGAGGCCTGGGTGAAGGCGACCCCGCGCCCGGAGAGGATGGCCTCGAAGCACTCGTCGACCCCGGCGACCTCGGCGCCCACCCTCACCGCGTGCGACCCGCGGCTGGACGTGGCCAGCCAGAAGTCGCGCCAGGCGCTCGGGGCGCGCCGGGCCACGAAGGGCACGTCGAGGACGTCCTCGACCGACACCTCGGAACGGGCGGCCAGCGGGGAGTCGGTGGAGGTGACCAGCACGCGGGGCTCGACGAACAGGGTCTCCACGTCCAGCCAGTCCTGCACCAGCAGCGGGGGGCGCACGAAGGCGACGTCGACGCTGCCGTTCGCCAGCCCGACGGTGGGGTCGGCGAAGTCGTGGGAGCGCATCTCGACCTGCACGCGCGGGTGGCGGGCCTGGAACGCCGTCAGCACCTTGGGCGTCAGCTCCGCGGCGGCGTTGCCCTGGAAGCCGACCACCAGCGTGCCGCGCAGCCCCCGGGCCGCCTCCCGGGTGGCCGCGACCAGCCGGTCCGCGCCGACCAGGAGCCGGGTCGCCTCCTCCAGCAGCACGGCACCGACGTCGGTGAGCTCGACGCTCCTGCTCGTGCGCTCGAACAGCCGCGTCCCCAGGGAGTGCTCGAGCTTGCGGATCTGCACCGACAGCGACGGCTGGGCGATGTGCAGCCGGGCCGCGGCCCGGCCGAAGTGCAGCTCCTCGGCGACGGCCACGAAGTAGCGCAGGGAGCGCAGCTCCGGGGGCTCAGGCACGGGCGACACGGTAGGACGGCGTCCCGGGCCGCACCAGTACCGATCACCTATCGATCGGTGAGCAGGCGGTCTTGGACGCCGCGGGCGCGCGTCGGCTCTGATGGTCGAGACCCGCAGCCCCCGCAGACGAGGGCACCGGTCATCCCACCCGCTCAGAGAGGAGCTCCACGATGACTGCGCTCACCAGCGCTCCACCGGCCCAGGCCTGGGCCGAGGCGTTCACCCGCGCCAGCAACACCGACCCAGAGGTCCAGGCGCACGGCAAGTACTTCACCTGCTCGTACCTGCTCGACGCGACCGAGCGCACCTACGTCGTCCAGGTCGAGTCCGGGCGGGTCACCCGCGTGACCGTCGACCCCGGGCCGCTGGACGTCGCCTACCAGTTCGCCATCCGCGCCAGCGCCCAGACCTGGCGCGAGTTCGGCCAGCCGGTGCCCGCCCCCATGTTCCACGGCATCTGGGCCGCCAGCTTCCAGCGCGACATGAGGCTCGAGGGCGACATCCTCGTGCTCATGCAGAACCTGCGCTGCATCACGCGCCAGGTCGAGCTCCTGCGCGTCGTCGGCTCCCCGGTCTAGGTCACGAGCAGAGAAGAGGACTCCCATGAGCACCAGCAGGATCTCACCGGTCACCGGCCACTACGTGACCGTCGACGTCGACGGTCTCCAGTACAAGGTCTTCTACCTCGAGAACGGCCCGGCGGACGGCCAGCCGCTGCTCTGCCAGCACACCGCCGGCGCCCACAACCACCAGTGGCGCGGGCTGCTGGAGGACGAGGAGGTCACCGCCGACTACCGGGTGATCGCCTACGACCTGCCCCGCCACGGCAAGTCCGACCCCCCGGAGAACACCGAGTGGTGGAAGGAGGAGTACAAGCTCTCCGCCGACCACTACGTGAACTTCATCATCGCCCTGGCCGACGCCCTGGAGCTGGAGGACCCGATCTTCATGGGCTCCTCCTTCGGCGGCAACGTCGCCCTGCAGCTGGCGCACCGCCGCCCCGACCGCTTCGCCGGGGTCCTGTCGGTCGAGGGCGCGGACCACTCCCCGGGCTTCTACCTGGACTGGTGGCAGCACCCGCACGCCAACGCCGCCCAGGTGTGCGCCAGCGGGGTGTGGGACCTCATGGCCCCGCAGTCCCCCGACAAGGACCGCTGGAAGACGTGGTTCTACTACTCCCAGGGCTCCGAGGCGTTCAAGGGCGACCTGCACTTCTACTCCGTCGACCACGACCTCCGCGGCAAGCTCGGGGAGATCGACGGCGAGGCCTGCCCGGTGGTGATGATGACCGGGGAGTACGACTACCTCACCACCCCCGAGGACAGCCAGCGGACCGCCGACGCGATCACCGGTGGCACGTACATCGACATGCCCGGCATCGGGCACTTCCCGATGAGCGAGAACCACGCGGTGTTCCGCACCCACCTGCTCCGGGCGCTGCAGGTGCTGCGGGACAAGACCACCGCGAAGGTCCACGCCGGCGTCTGAGCCGGCTCGACCGGACGTCACCCGAGGAGGAGATCGTGAGAGGTACCCGGCCGATCCGCGTCGCCGGTCGCGAGGTGACCGGCACGAGCACCGCGGCGGTCACCCGGCCCGACGGCGGCCACGTCGCCGACGTCACCGTCGCCGACCCCAGCCACGTCGAGGCCGCGGTGCAGGCCGCCCACGACGTCGCCCGCAGCTTCGCCGACCTCCCCGCCCACCGGCGCGCGGAGCCCCTGGCCCACGTCGCGCGGCGCCTGGGCGAGCGCCGCGAGGAGGTCGCGCAGGTCATCGTCGCCGAGGGCGGCAAGCCCGTGCGGTGGGCGCGGGCCGAGGTCGACCGGGCGGCGGCGACGTTCCGCCTGGCCGCCGAGGAGGCCCGCCGGTGGTCCGGGGACCTGCAGCGCCTGGACACCGACCCCGCCGGGGAGGGGCGCATCGCCCTGAACCGCCGGGTGCCGCGCGGGCCGGTGCTCGGCATCACCCCCTTCAACTTCCCCCTCAACCTCGTCGCGCACAAGGTGGCGCCCGCCCTCGCCGTCGGGGCCCCGATCGTGCTCAAGCCCGCGCCGGCCACCCCGCTCACCGCGCTGCTGCTCGGCGACCTCCTGGCCGAGACCGACCTGCCGGCCGGGTCGTGGTCGGTGCTGACCGTCCCCGACGGGCGGATGGACGCGCTGGTGGCCGACCCGCGGCTGCCGGTGGTCTCCTTCACCGGGTCCGGGCCCGTCGGCTGGGGCGTCCGCGACCGGGTGCCCCGCAAGCACGTGACCCTCGAGCTCGGCGGCAACGCCGCCGCCGTCGTGTGCGCCGACTGGAGCAGCGAGGCCGACCTGGCCCGCGCCGCCGAGCGCATCGCCGTCTTCGGGACGGCCTCGGCCGGGCAGTCCTGCATCTCGGTGCAGCGCGTCGTCGCGGATGCCAGCGTGTACCCGCGCCTGGTCGAGCTGGTGGTCGAGCACGTGGACCGCCAGGTGCTCGGCGACCCCGAGGACGAGGCCACGACCGTCGGCCCCATGATCGACGAACGGGCCGCGCAGCGCGCGCACGCGTGGGTCGCCGAGGCCGCCGGGGCCGGCGCGCGCGTCCTCACCGGCGGGGGGCGCAGCGGGGCGCGGCTCGAGCCGACCGTGCTCGTCGACGTCCCCGCCGACGCCCGCGTCGTCCGGGAGGAGGTCTTCGCCCCGGTCGTCGTGATCCGGGCCGTCGAGGGTCTGGACGAGGCGTTCGCCGCGGTGAACGACTCCGAGTTCGGCCTGCAGGTGGGCGTCTTCACCCACGACATCGCCGTGGCGTTCCGCGCGCACCGCGAGCTCGACGTCGGCGGCGTCATCGTCGGCGACGTGCCGAGCTACCGCGCCGACCAGCTGCCCTACGGGGGCACCAAGGGGTCGGGGATCGGCCGGGAGGGCGTGCGCGCCGCCATGACCGACCTCACCGAGGACCGCACCCTCGTCCTGACCGGCGTCAGCGTGTGAGCGCCCGCCCGCGGTGACCGGCCGGACGGAGACCGGTCAGGGGAGCAGGACGGGCTTGACGGCGTCACCGGCGAGCATGTCGCGGGCGGCCACCTCGACGTCCGCCAGGGGGTAGGTGCGGACGAGGCGGTGGACGGCCAGGGTCCCGTCGGCGACGCGGTCCGCCAACCACGGCAGCGTCGTCCGCGGCCTGGCGTCCCCCTCGACGGTGCCGCGGATGGTCAGGCTCCGGTTGACGACCGCGGCGACGTCGAGCGGGGTGGTGGTGCCGAACGGCGGTGCGCCGACGAGGACGCAGGTCCCCCCGGGCCGCAGGACGCCGAGCGCCTCGGGCAGGACGCGCGGTGACCCGCTGCACTCGACGAGGACGTCCGCGCCGCCGTCCCGGCGCAGCTCGTCGTAGGGGTCCGTCCCCGTGGCGTCGAGGACGTCCGTGGCGCCGAGGTCCGAGGCCACCTGCAGGCGCCGCGGGTCGAGGTCCACGGCGATGACGCGGGCGGCGGGGGAGCACCGCGCGGCGGCCATGACGGCGGACATGCCGACCGGCCCGAGGCCCACGACGACGACCGTCGAGCCGAGGGTCGGCCGCGCGACGGTGAGCACGGCGCCGGTGCCGGTCTGCACCGCGCACCCCAGCGGGGCGAGCAGCACCGGGTCCACGTCCTGCCGGACGGGGACGGCGTTGCGCGCGGTGGCGATGGCGAGGCTGGCGAAGGACGACTGCCCGAAGAAGCCGGTCCAGGCGCCGCTGTGCTGGCCGCGCAGGGCGTGGCGCGGTGGATCCGCCCCGTCAGCGCCGAAGTTCCGGTCCATGTAGTGGGCGCAGCGCGTCGGAGCGCCGGCGCCGCACTGCGCGCAGGACCCGCAGGCGTCGAAGGTGAGCACGACCCGGTCGCCGCGGCGCACGGTCTGCACCTGCGCACCGACGTCGAGGACGAGGCCGGTGCCCTCGTGACCCAGGACGGCGGGGAGGGGGACGGGGAAGTCCCCGTCGCGGGCGGCGAGGTCGGCGTGGCACATCCCCACGGCGTCGACCTCGACGAGCACCTCGTCACCCAGGGGAGCGCGGACCTCCACGTCCTCCACGTCGAAGCGCGTCCCCCGGCCGCGGACGAGGGCGGCGCGGCCGCGGCGCGCGGGGGCCTCCCTCACCGGCGCACGAGCCGCTGGCGGGCGACCGTGGACACGGTGACGGCGATGACCAGGGCAGCGCCGTAGAAGACGTTGCTGACCCACCCGGAGAACCCCAGGAGCTGCAGGCCCACGATGCCCGTGATGAGGAAGTACACGGTGATCAGGGTGCCCAGGGGGTTGAACTTGCCGGGCTGGACGACGGCCGTGCCGAGGAAGGTGGCGGCGAGGGCCGGCAGCAGGTAGGAGCCCGAGGTGCTGGAGTCGAAGCCACCGACGCTGGCCGCCAGGAGGATCCCGCCGATGCTGGAGCTGGTCCCGGAGAAGACGTAGGCCCCGAAGCGGATCCGCTGGACGCGGACGCCCGACAGGCGCGCCACCTCCCGGTTCGCGCCCACGAAGTTCATGTGCCGGCCCAGAGGGGTGTAGGCGAGGACGACGGCGAAGGCCACCGCGACGACGACGCCGTAGTAGAAGGAGATCGGCAGGCCGAACCCGCCCACGTTGTAGCTCGCGACGAGGGCGAGCTGGTCGCTGAGGCCCGACGTCGTCACGAGGCCCGAGATCGCCTGGGCCACGCCCAGCAGCAGGACGCTCATCCCGAGCGTGGTGACGATGGGGTCGATGCCGAGCACGACGATGATGAAGCCGTTCAGGGCCCCGCAGGCCACCCCTGCGGCGAAGGCCACGAGGACGGCCACGGGCTCCGGCAGGCCCGTGTTGACGGCGAGGACCCCGACCGTGGTGGCCGACAGGCCCATGATGGACGCGATGGACAGGTCGAACTCCCCGACGACGAAGACGGCCACGGCCGCCGTGCCGAGGAAGACCAGGGTCGCCTGCGAGCCGAAGATGGTCTGCGCCGTGCCGAGGGAGAGGAACGTGTCCGGGATGAGGACGGCGTACACGGCGGCCATGACCAGCCACACGACGACGAGCCCGTAGCGGCCCGCCAGGTCGCGCACCCGCGCCGAGGCCGGGGCGGCGGACCGGCGGGCGCCGGTGGCGGTCGTGGTCCCCGGCGGTGGCGCAGCGGGCGGGGTCGTCGGACTCGCGGCGGCGGGCGGTGCGTCGAGGTCGTGGCTCACGGGTGGTCTCCTGGGGACGTCGTCGGGAGAGTCGTGGGTGGTGGGCGTCGGTGCCCCGGTCGTGCGCCTCGTCATGTCGCGGCGAGGATGTCGTCGGCCGTCATCGGGGCGTGCAGCTCGCGGGCGATGCGCCCGTCGGCGAGGACCAGGACGCGGTCGCAGACCAGCGCGAGGTCCTGGGCCTCGATGCTGGAGAGCAGGACGGCGCTGCCCTCGTCCGCCGCCCGGCCCACCGCCCGCAGGATCTCCGCGCGGGCCCCGACGTCGACGGCCTGGGTCGGCTCGTGCAGCACCAGCAGCGCCGGGCGGGACAGGAGCCACTTGGCGAGGAGGAGCTTCTGCTGGTTGCCGCCGCTGAAGGCGCTCGCCTCCAGGTCGGGCTCCGGGGGCGTGACGGACAGGCGGGCGCAGGCGTCGTCGAACTCCCGCTGCTGCCAGCCCCGCCGCAGGAGCCCGCGCTGCGCGCGCCGCTTCACGCGGGGGAGGGTGACGTTCTCCAGCGCGGTCATCGTGACGGCGATGCCCTCGTTGGCGCGGTCGGACGGGACGAGGGCGACGCCGATGGCCGTGGTGGCCGACACGCCCGCACCGGCGAGGTCCACGGTGCCGCCGCCGGCGACCTCCAGGTGCCCGTGGGCGACGGCCGGGCGCACCCCGGCGACGAGGTAGGGCAGCTCCTCGCTGCCCGAGTCGGTCGCCCCCGTCACGCCGACGACCTCGCCCGGGGCGATCTCCAGGTCCACCCCGGCGACGGTGGCGCCCCGGACGTCGCGCAGCCGGGCCGCCGGTGCCGGTGCGTCGCGCAGCTCGGCCGTGCGGCGGTGCGGCACGAAGCCGACGAGCTCGCGACCGAGGATGACCCGTGCCAGCGCCGCCTCGCTCATCCCCGCCGTCGGTGCACCGGCCGCGGTGACCTCGCCGTCGCGGAGCACCGTGACGCGGCTGGCCAGCTGGAGCACCTCGTCGAGCCGGTGGCTGACGATGAGGATGCTCGTCCCCTGGGCCGCGAGCCGCCGCACGGTGGCGTAGAAGCCCGGCAGCACGTCGCGGGGCAGGGACTGGGTCGACTCGTCGAGCACGATGCAGCCGCGGCCGGGCACGATCCCCTGCATCGCCCGGGCGATGGCGACCGTGGCGCGCTGGCCCATCGGCAGCTGGTCGACCATCCGGTCGGGGTCGATGTCGGCGTGCAGGGCCGCCAGCGCTGCCACGGCCCGTTCGCGCTCGTGGGACCAGCGGATGAGCCGCGACCAGCCGCGGCCGCGCAGCTGGCCGAGGCGCACGTTCTCGGTGACCGTGTGGCCGGGGACGAGGCCGAGGCTCTGGTGGACGATCGTCAGGCCGCGGGCGCTGATCCCGGCCGGGGTGAGCGGCTGGGGGACCTCCGTGCCGTCGATCCGGACGACCGCGCCGGGGTCGGGGCGGTGCAGGCCCGACAGGACCTTGATGAGCGTGGACTTGCCGCTGCCGTTCTGGCCGAGGAGGGCGTGGACCTCCCCGGGTGCCACGGCGATGGAGGCGTGCTTGAGGACCCTGCTGCGGCCGAAGGTCTTCGACAGGTCCGACACCTCGAGGCGGGCGGTGGTGCTCGCCGCGGCGGCGTGGCCGGCCTCGTGCACGGCGGTCATCCCGGGACCGCCGGTGCCGTGGGCCGGCTCACCCCTGCACGCCCCACAGCTCGCGGTACATGGCGCGGAAGTCCTCCTCGGTCTGCCACTGCCCGGACTGCCAGCCCTCCTGGCTGAGGTCCACCTCGCCGACGTTCGCGGCGGTGAAGGTCTTGACCGGGGTGAGGTGGGCGTCGACGAGGGGGTCCTGCCCGAGCATCATCCGGAGCAGGACGTCGGCGGAGTTCCAGCCGAGGACGGACAGGCTGTAGCCGGTGTCGGCCCACTGGTCGCCGTCGGCGACCCGCTGGAGCCCGTCGAGCTGCCCGAGGTGGGTCAGGAGCTTGACCTCGCCCTGGCGGTTCTGCTGCCGGAGGGCCTGGACGACCGGGGCGGCGAAGGAGTCGTACTGGACGATGACGTACTCGGTGCCCGGCTGCGACACCAGCGCGGAGCTGACGAGGGAGCTCAGCTGGTTGATGGACGTCGACCCGGTGGGCACGGTGCTGATCGCGCAGTCGGGGCAGGCGGCCTCCAGCTGCCCGACGATCCCGTTCTCGAAGAAGTCCACGGTCGTGCTGCTGTCGGTGACGCCGACGACGAGGACCTCGGCGTCGCCGCCGGAGTCCTCCACCAGCAGGTCGATGTTCAGCGCGGCCTGGTCCGCCCAGTTGTTGGGCAGGGCGGCGGCGAGCTCGCCCCACTCCGGTGGGGTGCTGTCGTCCAGGGTGTTCACGAACAGGGTGGGGATCCCGGCCTCGACGGCGTCGCCGAAGGCCTGGCGGGAGAACTCCGGCGGGATCGAGGTCGCGATGATCCCGGCCGCGTCCGCGGCGATCGCCTGCCCGACGCAGCGCCCGACGGCGTCAGGGGTCGCCTGCCCGTCGCAGACCTGCAGGTCCATCCCCACGGACTCGAAGGCCTCGGCGGCGGCGGTGCCCTCGATGGTGAACACCGGTGCCACGGAGGTGATGGGGATCCAGTAGACGGTCCGCCCCTGCAGGGAGGAGGTGTCCCCGAGCGGTGGGCCGGGCGCGGGCACGGTGGCGAGCTCCGGCGGCTGCGGTGGCGCGCTCGCGGCGTCCGAGGACGGTGCCTGGCCGACGACGGCTGGCGCGTCCCCGGCGCAGCCCGCGACGAGCAGCGCGAGGGCCGTGACGGCGCCAGCGGCTAGGAGGGTGCGGTGCCCGCGTGAGCGGGGGGTGCGGATCATGGGTCGTCCCCTTCGACGTCCTGGGCCGGCACCCGGGTCGGGTGCCGGTCGCGGCTAGTGGGCTCGAGCTGCCGGGGCCGGGTGCCCGGGCAGGAGGTCGGTCAGGCCGAGGCGGCGGAACATCTCCACGCGCATCCGGTCGGCCACCGCGGAGACGACCTCCGAGCCGTCGTCCGTGGGGTCGACGTGCACCCGGAAGGGGCGGTCGCCAGCGGGCCGGTCGACGACCTCGGCGATCGCCGCGGCGACGGTCGCGACGTCCGCCCACGAGGGCTCGAGGGTGGCGAGCCGCGCCGGGACCTCCTCCTGGAGCCGCCCGTACAGGTCGTCGTAGGCGGCGGCGCGCTGCACGTCGGCGGCCCGACCGGCGTTGGGGAAGTGCTGCGTCCCCGAGGTGAAGGGCCCGGGGACGACGATGCAGGTGTCGACGCCGAACCTGATGAGCTCGGCGGCGTAGCTGACGGCGAGGGCGTCCATCGCCGCCTTGGCCGCGAAGTAGGGCCCCAGGAAGGGCGGGGTGCCGCCCCGGGTCGAGGAGCTGCCCACCCACAGGAGCAGCGCCTCCCCGCGGGCGCGCAGGTGGGGGAGCAGCTCGCGGTTCAGCCGCTGCGTGCCGAGGACGTTGACGTCGAACAGGTGGCCCACCTCCTCGACGCTGAAGGCCTCCGCGGGCCCCAGGGCCATGTGCCCGGCGTTGTGCACGACCACGTCGAGGTCGGGGGTCTCGGTGAGGACCCTCAGCGCGGCGGCGCGGACGGACGCCGCGTCGGTGACGTCGAGCTCGAGCGGACGGATGCGCCCGCCGGGGTGGGCGGCAGCGTCCTGCGCCGCCGCGGCGTTGCGCCCCGCGGTCGCCCGCATGCCGGCCCACACGGTGTGGCCGGCGTCAGCGAGCGCGCGGCAGGTCAGGGCCCCGATGCCGCTCGAGGCGCCCGTGACGAGGATGGTGTGCACCCAGCCACCGTGGTCGCTCCCGGCTGACGCCCTCTACGGCCTGCTGACCCGACCCGCCCGCCCCCTTGTCGCCCTCCCCGGCGCCGTCGCGGTCAGGGCGAGCGCGACAGATGTCGCGGACCGTGGGCGGGGGCTGCTCCGCGCGGGTGGGCGTGATCCACACGGTCCGCGGACGTGGCAGGATGCGAGCGAGGTGAGGCGCATGGACGACGACGTCCGTACCGGACCGGACCGGCTGGGCCCTGTCGCCCTGGCGCGCGTGCTGGAGACCGCTCCGGACGGCCTGGCGGTGGCCGAGCGGGGGAGCGGCGAGCGCCTGTACGTCAACCCGGCCGGTCGTGGGCTGCTCGCGGACGCGGCGGACCGAGGCGGTGCCGGCCACGCGGAGGGCGCGCCCTGCAGGTCCTGCGACGCGTTCGACGCCCGTGCCTCGGGCGAGGTGACGACCACCTCGCACCACGGCCGGCAGCTGGAGCGGATGACCGTGCCCGTCGAGGACGGTTCCCGCGCCCTGGCCGTCACGTGGTTCCGCGACGTGACCGCGGTGCGCCAGCGCGAGCGCCACCTGGCGGCGTTCAGCCGGACCGCGGCCAGCGTCGCCTTCGCCGGGCCCCTGAGCACGGTGCTGGACCGGCTCGCCGCCGAGGTGCGCGACGCCACCGGCATGCTGGCCTGCACCTTCCTGCTCATGGACGAGGACGGGCGCCTGCGGCAGACGGGGATGACCGACCAGGGCTACCCCGGGGTCGAGGACTACGCCGACCGCATCGAGGCGTGCCGGCGTCTGGGCGCCCCTCTGCTGTCGGCGACCGCCTTCCGCGACCGGCGCCCCCTCGTCGCCCACGGGTGGCGCGAGCGGACCCTCGCCGACGCCCGCTTCCGGCCGGTCCACGCCATCGCCCTGCACGCCGGGTGGAGCGCGATGGCCACCGTGCCGGTCGTCTCCCGCGGCCAGGTGATCGGGGTCTTCAACGGCTTCTTCCGCACCGACGCGGACCCCGTCGACGAGGACCTCCCCTTCCTCAGCGCCATCGCCGACCAGGCGGCGGTCGCGATCGAGAACGCTCGCCTCCTCGGCGCGGTGGAGACGAAGGTGGCCCTGGAGGAGCGGCACCTGCTCGCCCGGGAGCTGCACGACTCCGTCAGCCAGGCGCTCTTCTCCCTGACGCTGCAGGCGCGCGCCCTGGAGATCGGGATGGCCTCGGGACGGCTGGACGAGCGGTCGGTCAACGACGGACTCGTGGAGGTCAGGAGGCTCACCGAGGGAGCCCTCGCCGAGATGCGCGCCCTGATCTTCCAGCTGCGCCCGGCGGCGCTGCGCGAGGAGGGCCTCTTCAGCGCGGTCCGCAAGCACGCCTCGGCCGTGGCCGCCCGGGAGGGGATCGCTGTGGACGTCGTGGGTCCCCCGTCCGGTCCCGACCTGGACCCGGCGGTCGAGGAGCAGGTCCTGCGGGTGGTGCAGGAGGCCCTCGGCAACATCGTCAAGCACGCGGGGGCCGGGTGCGTGGAGGTGCAGCTCCGCCTCGACGCGGGTGCGGCGGACACCCTGGTGGTCGCCATCACGGACGACGGCGCGGGCTTCGACGTCGCCGCGGACCACCCGGGACACCTGGGGCTGCAGTGCATGGCCGAGCGCGTCGCCCAGGTCGGCGGGACCTTCGCCATCGACTCCGCACCGGGGCGGACGACGGTGCGAGCCCGGATCCCCGGCGCGGTGCAGGCGCCCGTGGCGACCGCCGTCGACGAGGCGCCGGCAGCGGCCCTGGCGGAGCCGGCCCGTGGGTGAGCCGATCCGGGTCCTCCTCGTCGACGACCACGCCGTCGTGCGCCGGGGCCTCGCCGCCTTCTTCTCCGTCCTCGACGACATCGTCGTCGTCGCCGAGGCCTCCGACGGCCGTGGGGCGATCGCGGAGCTGACCGTGCTGTCCGCCGCCGGTGGGCTCCCCGACGTGGTGGTCATGGACCTGCTGATGCCCCGGATGGACGGGGTGGAGGGCATCCGCCGGGTGAAGCAGGCCTTCCCCGAGGTGCAGGTGGTGGCGCTGACGAGCTTCAGCGAGACCGAGCGGGTCCGCTCGGCCCTCGCCGCCGGCGCCTCCGGCTACCTCCTCAAGGACGCCGGCGCCGATGAGGTCGCTGCCGCCGTCCGGGCCGCGCACGCCGGCGAGCTCCACCTCGACCCCGCCGTGGCCCGCGCGCTGACCAGCGCCCTGGTCACCCCCCGGTCCGATCCCTCCGCGCTCACCCCGCGCGAGCGCGAGGTGGTGGTCTTCATCGCGCAGGGCCGCTCGAACCAGCAGATCGCCGACGCCCTGGGCATCAGCGAGCGCACCGCCCGCACCCACGTCAGCAACGTCCTGCTCAAGCGCGGCCTGTCCTCCCGGACCCAGGCCGCGCTGTGGGCCGTGCGCGAGGGCCTGGTCGCCGGGTCGTGACCGTCGTGGTCCGCGACATCTGACCCGGACCGGAGGGCGACCCTTGCGGGGGCCGGGGGCCGTCGCCTGACGATGGTGGCCGCGCGTCCACCCCGCTTGGCTCGAGGGCACTGCGCGGCAGCCCGCCGCGCTCGTCCTTCGAGGAGCGGCTGTGGCGGAGCTCGCGGTGCCGGCCCCGAGCGCAGCCCCCGCGCCGCCGCAGGTGCTGGTGGTCGCGGCCGACCGCCGGGTGCGGGCAGCGCTGGAGTCGCTGCTGCGCTCCGGATCCTCGGGGTGGGGCGTGGTCGGGGTCGCCACCTGGGCCGAGGCGGCCGTCGTGGCCGCCTCGGCGGGCCCGGGGGTCGTCCTCGTCGACGTGGCGCCACCGCTGGACGAGCAGCAGCGGGGCCTGCTGGAGGTCCTGAGCGCCGGTGGGCGGGCCGTCGTCGCGCTGTCGGCCTCCGACGCGGTCCGCCAGGAGGTCCTGGACGCCGGGGCCGCCGCCTTCGTCCCGCGCAGCAGCGGGGCCGACGCGGTCCTCGACGCCATCCACCAGGTGCTCGCGACGCCGGCGCTGCGCCCCGCCACGAGGGGCACCTCCCCGGTCGCGCCCCGCCGCACCGACGCCCACCCCGACCCGACCGCCCGACGCCTGATGGAGGAGACGCTGTGAGCCACCACCCGCCGACCGACCGTCCCGACCCCTTCGCCCGGTTCCGCTTCGGGGGCTTCGAGTGCACCGTGGTCAGCGACGGGATCCTGCAGCTGGGACCCGCCCCCGTCACCTTCCCCGGGGCCGACCCGGCCGAGGTCGACGCGCTGCTCGCCGACCACCACCTGCCGCTGGACGCGGTGCGCCTGGACGAGAACGTCCTCGTCGTCGACACCGGTGACGCTCTCGTGCAGTTCGACTCCGGTGTCGGGACCGACCCCGCGCTCGGCCGCGGGTTCTTCGGCCCCGGCACCGGGCACGTCGTCCCCGCCATGCGCTCCGCCGGCATCGACCCCGCGGACATCGACGTGCTGGCCATCACCCACACCCACCCCGACCACGTCTGGGGCCTCACCGACCCCGACGGCGCCCCCCTGTACCCCAACGCCACCGTCGCCGTCAGCCGAGCGGACTTCGACCACTGGACGGACCTCTCGAGGGTCGCCACCGCGCCCAACCAGCACATGGCCGACCACTACACGGGGGCGCACAAGAACCTCCTGCCCTACCACGAGGCCGGGCGCCTGCGCTGGGTCGACGACGGCGACGAGGTCGTCCCGGGCGTCACGGCGATCGCGACGCCCGGGCACAGCCCGGGCCACCTGGTGTACCGGGTGTCCAGCGAGGGGGAGTCCATGCTCGTGTGGGGCGACCTCTGCCACCACCAGGTGCTGCTCCTGCAGCACCCCGAGTGGGCCTTCCAGTTCGACTGGGACGGGCCGGCCGCCACCGCGCAGCGCTGGCGGATCTACCAGCTGGCGCACGAAGGACGGGACGCCGTCCTCGCCTACCACTTCCCCTTCCCGGGGCTCGGGCACCTGCGCCGGGAGGGCGGGGGCTACGCCTGGGTGCCGCAGGAGCTGCCCCGGAGGCCGGTGGGCGCCGCGCGCGCCACCCCGGCGGTGCCGCACGACGGGCTCGCGGCCGCGGTGGGGCAGCGGTGAACCGCCGGCGGATCGACGTCCACAGCCACTTCGTCACCGACTCCTACCGCGCTGCCCTGGACGCCGCCGGCATCGACCACCCGGACGGCATCAGGGCCACGCCGGCGTGGAGCGAGGCCGCGGCCCTGGAGGCCATGGACCGCCTCGACGTGGAGGTCGCCGTGCTGTCGGTCTCCACCCCGGGCGTGCACCTCGGGGACGACGCCGCGGCGGCCGCCCTGGCGAGGACGGTCAACGAGGAGGCCGCCGCCATCCGCGAGCGGCACCCCCACCGCTTCGGCTCCTTCGCGAGCCTGCCCCTGCCCGACGTCGACGCCGCCCTCGTCGAGCTCACCCACGCCCTCGACGTGCTCGGTGCCGACGGGGTGGTGGTGCAGACGAACTCCGGGGGCGTCTACCTCGGCGACGAGCGCCTCGAGCCGCTGTACGCCGAGCTCGCCGCCCGCGGCGCCGTGCTCTTCCTGCACCCGACCACCGCGCACGCCGGCGAGCACCTGGGCCTCGGCTACCCCCGCCCGATGCTCGAGTTCATGTTCGACACCACCCGCTCGGTCGCGGACATGGTCCTCTCCGGCGTGCTCGAGCGGCACCCGGACCTGCAGGTGATCGTCCCGCACGCCGGAGCCGCGCTGTCCGTCCTGGCCGACCGCGTGGAGCTGCTGCTGCCCCTGCTCACCCCTCCGGGCGGGCGACCGGCACCGAGCCTGCGGGCGGCGCTGGGGCGCCTGCACTTCGACCTCGCCGGGGCTCCCGTCCCGGAGCTGCTGCGCGCACTGCTCGCCGTCGCCGACCCCTCGAAGCTGCACTACGGCAGCGACTTCCCGTTCACCCCGGCGGACGCCGCGGTCGCCCTCGCGGAGCGCCTGGACACCACCGACCTGCTCGACGACGAGCTGCGCGCGGGCGTCGACGCCGGGCACAGCCTCGACCTGCTGCCGCGGCTGCGCCGACCCGCGGCGGCCCCCGCATGAGCACCGCGACCGCCGCCGTCGTCCACGAGCCCGGCGGTCCGTTCACCCTGACCGAGGTGGAGCTCGGACCCCTGCGACCCGACGAGGTCCGCGTGCGCACCGTCGCCACCGGCGTGTGCCACACCGACCTGTCGGCGGCGAGCGGAGCGACGCCCTTCCCGCTGCCGGGGGTGCTCGGGCACGAGGGGGCCGGGGTCGTCGAGGAGGTGGGCGCCCAGGTGGGGCGCGCCGCCGTCGGTGACCGGGTGCTGATGAGCTTCACGTCCTGCGGCCGGTGCCGGCGCTGCCGCCAGGGGCACCCGGCGTACTGCCGGGACCACCTCTCGCTCAACCTCCTCGGGGGGCGGCGGGCCGACGGCACCACCCCGGTCACGGTGCGCGGTCGGGAGCTCAACGCCCACTTCTTCGGGCAGTCCTCCTTCGCCACCCGGGTCGTCGCCGACGAGCGGGGCCTCGTCGTCCTGCCCCCGGGGACGACCGACGAGGACCTCGTCGTCCTCGCCCCCCTCGGGTGCGGCCTGATGACCGGGGCGGGCGCCGTCCTCAACGAGCTGCGCCCCCGTCCCGACGACGTCCTCGCCATCACCGGCGCCGGGGCGGTCGGCCTCGCGGCCGTCATGGCCGCCCGGGCGACGTCCGTGGCGCGGGTCGTCGTCGTCGACCGGCTGCCCTCCCGCCTGGACCTCGCCCTCGAGCTGGGGGCGACCGACGTCGTCGACACCACCGCGGTGGACCTGGAGGACGCGCTCGAGGAGCTCACGCAGGGACGGGGGGTCGACGCCGCCGTGGAGACGACCGGGGTCGTGCCCGTCCTCGACGCCCTCGTCGCCAGCCTCGCCGTGCGCGGGCGGTGCGCCGTCGTCGGCGCACCGCCCGCCGGCTCCCGGGGCTCCTTCGACGTCCAGGCCCTGCTGCCCGGGCGGAGCATCCGCGGGGTCACCCTCGGTGACGCGGAGGCGGAGTCCTTCGTCCCCGCGCTCCTCGGGCTGCACCGCCAGGGCCGCTTCCCCCTCGAGCGCCTGCAGGTCACCTACCCGTTCGCCGACATCGGCCGGGCCGTCGCGGACGCCGCCCGCGGCGACACCGTGAAGCCCGTGCTGGTCTTCGGCTGACCGTCCCCCGCGGGCCCGGGCACGACCGCGTCGTGGCCGGCGTCCGGGACGGATGACCCGGACCCGCCCCCCGGGAGCCCCCGGCCGCCACCGGCCGCAGCGCCGTGCCGCCGCGGCCGTCACCGTCCTTGACTGATCCCCCGACGCAGCACCGGACCCGAAGGAGGGCCCCGACGTGGCAGTGCTCGCACCACCGTCGTCCGACATCGACCTGTGGGAGGACGCCTCGCTGGCCGACCCCTACCCGCTGTACCAGCAGCTGCGCGACCTGGGACCCGTGGTCCACCTGTCCGCGCAGGACGCCTTCGCCATCCCGCGCTACGACCCGCTGCGCGAGGCGCTGGCCGACTGGCACAGCTTCACCTCCGCGCGCGGGGTGATGATGAACGACCACGTGAACTCCGCGTTCACGGGGATCGTGCTGCACACCGACCCCCCCGAGCACGACGTGATGCGCAAGGTCCTCGCAGCGCCCCTGCGCCCCGACCAGCTGCGCCTCATCACGCCCCGGGTGCGCGCCGAGGCGGACGCCGTGGTCGACCGCCTCGTGCACCGGGGTCGCTTCGACGCGGCCACCGACCTGGCCCAGCACCTCCCGCTGACGATCGTGTCCACGCTCGTCGGGCTCGGCGACTTCGGCAAGGAGCGGATGCTGGAGTGGGCGGCGGCGACGTTCGACGCCCAGGGCCCGGTGGACCGGGCCCGCACGCGCGCTGCCTTCCCGAAGCTCGACGAGATGGTCGCCTACGCCACTCAGGAGGTCACCGCGGAGAAGGTCGACCCCGCGGGCTGGGTCGCGGCCCTGTACGCGGCCGCCGACCGAGGCGCCCTGCGGCCCGGGCAGCCCGAGGCCATGGTCATGGACTACACCGGGCCCGCCCTGGACACCACGATCTTCGCCACGTCCAGCGCGATCTGGCTGTTCGCCCAGCACCCCGACCAGTGGGACCTCGTCCGGGAGGACCCGCGGCTCATCCCGCACGCCATCAACGAGGTGGTGCGCCTGGAGAGCCCGATCCAGCGCTTCTCCCGGGTCGCCACCAGGGACGTCGAGGTCGGCGGTCACCTCGTCCCGGAGGGGGCGCGGGTGCTGATGCTGTTCGCGTCCGGCAACCGCGACGAGCGGCACTACCCCGACCCCGAGCGCTTCGACGTGCGCCGCCGCCCCTCCGACCACCTCGCCTTCGGGCACGGGGTCCACGCCTGCGTCGGCATGAACCTCGCCCGGCTCGAGATCCGCCTGCTCCTGGAGGCCCTCGCCGCGAAGGTCGAGCGCTTCGAGCTCCTCGGAGTGGAGCGCGCCGTCAACAGCACCCTGCGCGGCATCGCCCACCTCGACGTCGCGGTGAGCTGAGAGGAGCCGGTCGTGAAGCTCACCTTCCGCCGCCCCGACGGGTCCCACGGCGTCCACGACACCGACCCCGGCACCTCGGTCATGGAGGCCGCCGTCGCGCACGGGGAGGACGGCATCGTCGCCGAGTGCGGCGGGTCGCTGATGTGCGCGACCTGCCACGTCTACGTCGACCCCGCCTTCTCCGACCTCCTGGCCCCGCCCGCGGAGGACGAGGCGGAGATGCTCACCTGCACCGCGGCCGAGCGCCGACCCACCAGCCGGCTGTCCTGCCAGCTCGTCCTCACCGACGACCTCGACGGCCTCGTCGTCGAGATCCCCGAGGAGCAGGTGTGAGCGCGGGGAGCGTGGTCGTCGTCGGCGGGGGACAGGCGGGGTTCCAGACCGCCGCGTCCCTGCGCCAGGAGGGCTACGCCGGGCGGGTCGTCCTCGTCGGCGACCGGCACCCGCCCTACCAGCGACCTCCGCTGTCCAAGGCCTACCTCACCGGGCGCGTGGACGTGGCCGAGCTCGCCTTCCGCCCCGGCGACTTCTACGCGCGCCACCGCATCGAGGTGGTGCCCGGACCGGTCACCGCCGTCGACCGGGCCGGCCGCACCGTCGCGCTGGCGACCGGTGAGCACCTGGCGTACGAGCACCTGGTCCTCGCCACCGGGTGCCGCGCCCGCCGGCTCGGCGTGCCCGGGCAGGACCTGCGCGGCGTCCACTACCTGCGGGACGTCGACGACGCGAGCGCGCTCGTGGAGCACCTCGGGAGGGCTGAGCGCCTCGTCGTCGTCGGGGCCGGCTTCATCGGGCTGGAGGTGGCCGCCGCCGCGCGCCAGCGCGGGGCCGAGGTCACCGTCCTGGAGTTCGCCCCCCGCGCCATGGGCCGGGCGGTCTCGGCCTGTGTCGGCGACTTCTTCATCGGCCGCCACCGCGCCGCCGGGACCAGGGTCGAGGTCTCCACCGGTGTGGAGGCGCTGCTCGACGACGGCGACGGCCACGTCCGCGGGGTGCGCGCGAGCACCGGGGAGGTGCTGCCCGCCGACCTCGTCGTCGTCGGTGTCGGCGTCCTGCCGCGCACCGACCTCGCCGAGGCGGCCGGCCTCACCGTCGACGGGGGCGTCCTCGTCGACGACCACCTGCGGTCGGTCGACGACGCGGCCGTCTCGGCGGTCGGGGACTGCAGCCGCTTCGTGGACTCCCGCTCCGGGGCGCGCGTCCGCCTGGAGTCGGTCCAGAACGCCGTGGACCAGGGGCGGTGCGTCGCCGCCCGCATCGCCGGGAGACCGTTCCCCTACACCGCCCTGCCCTGGTTCTGGACGGACCAGCTGGGGTCCAAGCTCCAGATCGCCGGCCTGTCCGCCGGGCACGACCGCGCGGTGCTGGTCGGGGACGGGGTCGGCGGCCCGTTCTCCGTGTACTGCTTCGCGGGCCAGCGCCTCCTGGCCGTGGAGTCGGTCGACCGACCCGCGGACCACATGGCGGCCCGCCGGGTGCTCGGCGCCGGTGGGGACGCGCTCGCCGCCGTCACCCCCGACACCGTGCGCCGCGAGGGCTTCCGGCTGCGTGACCTGGTGGCGGCGTGACCGCCGTCGCTGCGAGCCCCTTCACCGACCGCGCGGCGGCCCACTGGATCGGCGGGGCCCGGCTGGAGGAGGGACCCGTCCTCCTCTCCACCGACCCGGCGACCGACCAGCCCCTGGGGGCCTTCCACGACGGGGGCCGGGACACCGCCGTCGCCGCCGTCGCGGCGGCGCGTGCGGCCTTCCGCGGCTCGTCGTGGCGCACTGACCGCGAGCTGCGCTCCCGTGCCCTGTGGGCGCTCGCGGACGCCGTCGAGGCGCAGCTGGAGCGGCTGGCGACCGCGATCACCCTGGAGAACGGCAAGCCGCTGGGGCAGGCCCGCTTCGAGCTGTCCATCGCCGCCCCGAAGCTGCGCTACTACGCCGGGCTCGCCCTGACCGACCTCGGGTCCGCGGCGACCAGCCGGACGGGCGCCGTCTCCATGCTGCTCAAGGAGCCGGTCGGCGTCGCCGGCATCATCGTCCCCTGGAACTCCCCGGTCGTCCTCGCCGTCCGCAGCCTGGCCCCCGCCCTGGCCGCCGGATGCACCGCCGTGGTGAAGATGCCGGCCCAGACCGCCCTGACCGCGGCGCTGCTCAGCGAGGTCCTGGCCGGCGTCCCCGCCCTGCCCGCGGGCGTCGTCAACGTCTTCACCGAGTCCGGCGACGCCGGCGCGAAGGAGCTCGTCGCCTCCCGGGACGTCGCGGTCGTCTCCTACACCGGCAGCAGCGCCGTCGGCAGCCGGATCATGGCCGCGGCCGCCCCGCAGCTCAAGCGGGTGTCCCTGGAGCTCGGCGGGAAGACCCCGATGATCGTCTTCGACGACGCGGACCTCGAGGTGGCGCTCCCCGCGCTGACGGGCGCCGCGACGACCTTCGCCGGTCAGTTCTGCATGACCGGCAGCCGGGTGCTCGTGCAGAGGTCCGTCGCCGACCGCGTCAGGGACGGCCTGGTCCTCGCCCTGGGGTCGCTGCGGCTCGGGCCGGGCACCGAGGCTGCCACCCAGCTCGGGCCGCTCGTCGACCACGCAGCCGTCGACCGGGTGGAGGCGCTCGTCGCTGCGGCGGAAGCCACCGACGGTGTGGAGGTCCTGCTCCGCGGCGGGCCCACCGAGGGGCCGGGGGCGTTCTTCCGGCCCGCCGTGATCGCCGTCCAGGACGTCTCCTCGCCCCTCGTCCAGGAGGAGGTCTTCGGCCCCGTCGTGACCCTGGAGGTCTTCGACACCGAGGACGAGGCCGTCGAACGGGCCAACGCCACCGACTACGGGCTGGCCGCCTCCGTGTGGACCCGGGACGGCGCCCGGTCCCTGCGGGTCTCCGCGGCCGTCGAGGCGGGGACGGTCTGGACCAACGACTGGGCGCAGATCCTCGACCAGTTCGAGGAGGGCGGGTACAAGCGCAGCGGCCTCGGCCGGTTGAACGGCCCTGGTGGGCTGGCCGAGTTCCAGGAGGTCAAGCACGTCTACCGCGCGGTCTGAGGTCACGACGGATGCCGGGCGGCGGTCTCACCGCGAGCGCCGGTCCTCAGGCGCTGCGGCGGAGGCGCCGCACCTCCAGGGCGTAGCCGACGGCGAGCAGCGGAGCGAGCACGGCGGCGATGCCGGTGACCTGGTTCAGCTGGACGCCGGCCACCGACGGCGCCCGCCACGGGTCCTCGGGGTCGGTCAGCGCGGCGCCGGGGTAGAAGGCGGCCGGTGCCTGCGTGAGCCAGAACAGGCTGGCGGACAGCACGGCTCGACGCAGCCGCGGCCGGTCGGCCCGGCCCGGTCCCCACAGCTGCCACAGGGAGAGTCCCGAGGCGAGCACGGCGAGGTTCATCGTCTGGGCGTTGTGGAACTTCGCGTGCGGTGGCCACGTGGGGTTGTAGATGTGGGTCTCGTTCCAGTCGGCGGCGAAGGCGCCGGCTGCGGTGAACAGCGCGGCCGCGCTGATCAGGACCTTGCCGGTGGGCAGCGACGTGGTGGGTGGGGCGGGCGTGCTGGTCATGGCTCCTCCTGCAGGTGGATCGACCCGGTCCGTCCGGTGGGTCCGGCGCGACCGGCGGCGGCGACGACCGTCACCGCACCCGCCGCCCGGCGGTCCAGACCCCGAGGACGGCGCGGGTGGCGCTGATGTCCTGGGTCGGGTCGCCGCCGGCGAGCAGCGGGTCGGCGCTGCCCGGTCGTGACCGTGCCGCGGTCGGTCAGCCCGAGGGCAGCGGCCGCGTCGGGCGGCCCCTCTACGACGACCGACCGTCGAGGTGCGGCACGGCGGTGTGGGCCACCCGGTCGCCGGCCACCGAGCCGAGCCACAGGCGGTCGTCGACGATGAGCGCGGAGGTGAGGTCCGTGAACGCCGCCTCCGGGGGGACCTCCAGCAGGGTCTCCAGGTCCATGGTCTGCGGATCCAGCGCCGCCACGACGGACGTCGAGGCGCAGTCCTCGGCCTCCGGTGCGCAGGAGGGGTCGGGCCGCGGCCCGGCGAGCAGGAGCCGACCATCGGGGGCGAAGCGGAGGTTGTCGGTGCGGAAGTCGGTGGTGATGACGACCGGCGGCTCCTCCGTGGCCGCGAGCCGGTAGCGCCGCACCGAGCTGCTCCCGCTCTCGGCGACGAGCAGGTAGCGCAGGTCGGGGGTGACCTCCACGCCGTTGGGCCCCGAGAGCTCCGTCCCGGGCAGCGGCTCGAACGCACCACCCGGCTCCCAGACGTACACCGCCCCCGTCGGTGCGCCGGTGAGGATGCCCTCGAAGGTCGCGGGCGCCTGGAGGAAGTCGGTGACCACGATGCGTCCGTCCGGGAGCCCCACGACGGAGTTGTTGAAGGCGCCGGCCACCGCTGGCACGCAGCCGACCCAGGTGAACGACGGCGCGCCGTCACCGGTGGAGTCCACGTCGAACACCTCCACCGACTCGCGGGCCCCGTGGGCGACCACGAACAGGGTCGACCTCCCGTCCCCGTCCTCCCGGATGTTCAGGCCGTGCGTGGAGAGGGTGTCGAACGCCGGGGGCTCGGTGCACCCGTCGTAGGGAGCGCGGGGGGCGACCTCGTCCGGGACGATCCGGGTGGCCGTGCGCTCCTCGGCGTCGATCAGGGACAGGCCGGCGCCGGCGCTGTCGGGGTCCGCGGGGTCGGCCAGGCTGCTGGCGACGATCCACCGCGAGTCGCCGACCTGCACCAGGTCCTCCGGCGCGGGCAGGCCGCAGACGTACTCCAGGGCCTCGCCCGGTGCGCACGCCTGCGTCGGTGCCGGATGCGCCGTCGCGGCTGCCGGGGCGGTGAGACCGATGAGGGCCGTGGTGGTGAGCGCTGCGAGGGTCCTGCCTCGCGCGGTCATGCCCCCACCAGCGAGGGGTCCGACGCGGGGCTGTAGTGCACTTCCTCGGTGTAGTCGTCCTGCGAGACCGTGACGCCCAGCTCCCGGAAGACCTGAGCGACCTCGACGCCCTCGTGGTGCAGCGCCCGCCCTGTGGCTCGGAGCCCGTCCTGGAGGGCTCGTGCGCTCTCCCAGCGGGCGACGTTGATGAACTGGTGGGGGCCGTCCTCGTCGATGCCGCGGTGGATGGTCCCGCCGATCAAGCCCGGCTGGACGGTCATCACGTGCAGGAAGGAGGCCTTCCAGAAGTCGAGGAACCGCTCGACGTTCTCGGCGGGGACCTGGAAGTGGACGATCGTGGTGATCGGGGCCATGACTCTCCTCTGAGTGGTGGATCGTCCGACGACCGTAGGACCGCCCGTTCGCTAGGTTCCTAGGAGAAACCGTGTGGGCAGAGCGTCGGTGTTCCCCTGCGCGACGACCGCGGGACGGGTCCTCGGTGAGGTCCTGGCGGTCCTCGGTGCCGGCGCTCCCCAGCCCGGAGGCACCGCCCGTGATGCCGACGACCTCGTCGGTGGACCTCGGCGCGGTGGCTCGGCTCGGGCCCGGTCACGGCGCTCGTCGGCGGGGACCGCTGGCTACGCCGGGCGTGGCCGTCCGGCCTCGTCGTAGCGCGCTCGGGCGGTGTGCACGTCGCCCATGTTGGCGTGGGTCCACGTGGCCAGCTCCCGGAAGGCCGGGCTGAGCGAGAGGCCGAGGTCGGTGATCGCGTAGTCGGCGCGTGGAGGCACCCCCCCGACCCAGGTGCGCTGCACCAGCCCGTCGCGCTCGAGCTGCCGCAACCGCGAGGTGAGCACCTTCGACGTCACCGGGCCCAGCTGCTTCCGGATCTCGCCGAAGCGCAGCGGGCCCTGGTGCTGCAGCGCCCACAGGACGGGGGTGGTCCACCGGCTGAAGACGAGCTCGATCAGAGGGCTGATGGGGCAGGCCTCCAGCGGGGAGGCATCGGCCGGGGAGGAGGTCGCGCCTGCTGCGGACACGCTGCGACGGTACGCCTGTCGGTCGGCCCGAGGAACCCGCGAGCGACCGTCCAGGCCGACGTCATCGCCCCCGGAGGAGTGCTGCCGACCAGGCGCTCGGTCTCGGAGCGACCGCCCCGGTCCCGCTCCCCTCACCCGGCCGGCGGCAGAAGCGAACGGGCGGTGTCCCGGAACTCGACGACCAGCGGGTGGCGCTCACCGGACCGGGTGACGACCGCCACCCGGGAGGGCTCGACGCCGGTGACCGGGACGGTGGTGAGGCCCTCGCGCAGCACCGTGCGACGGTCACCGCGGGGCAGCAGGGCGACCGCGGTGCCCGCGGCGACGGTCTCCAGCTTGTCCTCGAAGGACTCGGCGGTCTCGGTCTCCACGGGGGCTCGTGAGCCGTCGGGCCGCGGCTCCAAGCGCCAGAACTCCTGCCAGGTGGTCGTGGCCCCGGAGCAGGCGGCGAAGGTCTCCTGCGCCAGGTCGTCCGCGGTGACCGACTCCTCGCCCGCGAGCCGGTGGGTCGTGGGGACGACGAGGACCCGCGGCTCGGCGTAGAGCACCGTCACGGCGAGGCCCTCGCCCGCGCGGGCCAGGGGGAGTCGGGCGACGAGGACGTCGATCCGGTGGTCGCTCAGCGCTGCGGCGTCGCCCCAGGCGACGTGCCTCGTGCGGATCTGGGCGTGGGGGTGCTGGTGGCGCAGCGCGCGCACGGCGGGGGTGACGACCAGGTCGTCGGCGTAGCCGATCGTGATCGTCGACGGCGTCGCGGCGGCACGGGCGGTGCGGGTGGCGCGGTCAGCCGCCTGGAGCAGGTCGCGGGCCTGGGGCAGGAACGCCGTCCCGGCGTCGCTCAGGCGGCTGCCGCGGGTGGTGCGCTCGAGCAGGCGCACCCCACCGAGCTGGTCCTCCAGCCGCTGGATCTGGCGGCTCAGCGCGGGCTGGGCGACGTGCAGCTCAGCCGCGGCCCGCGCGTAGTTCAGGTGAGCGGCCAGCACCACGAAGTAGCGCACCAGCCGCAGCTCGAGATCGGGCACGGTGTCGAGCTCGGGCAGGGACGGAGAGGGCGCTGGCACCGCCCGAGCGTAGACGGGTGATGCGCCTGCGGCATGACTCCATGCCGACCAGGACGTGGACGGCCCAGGGCAGCGGCGATTGCCTGGGGGCACCGCACCGGACACGACCGGACGGCGGCGTCGAGCTCGCTCGGTGCCACCCGCAGACGAGCACGGAGGTCCGGACCATGGGCGACTACGACGGCAAGAAGGTCGTCATCACCGGCGGCAGCAGCGGCCTGGGGCTGGCGACCGCCCAGCTGGTGGCGCGCAGGGGGGCGCAGGTGGTGATCACGGGCCGGGACCAGGACGCGCTCGAGCGGGCCGTGGCCGGCCTCGGCGGCGGTGCCGTCGGCGTGGTGAGCGATGCCTCCTCCCTGGCCGACGTCGACGCGCTCGCCCGGCGCGTGGAGGCCGAGCTCGGCAGCGTCGACGCGCTGTTCGTGAACGCGGGCGTCAACGGCTTCGCCCCGTTCGAGAGCACCACCGAGGAGGCCTACGACCAGCTCTTCGCCGTCAACGCGAAGGGGCCGTACTTCACCGTGCAGCGGCTGGCCCCCCTCATGCCCGCGGGCAGCGGCGTGGTGCTGACCACGTCGGTGGCGAACGTGCTCGGGATCCCGATGATCAGCGCCTACGCCGCGAGCAAGGCGGCGCTGCGGTCGATGACCCGCGGCATGGCCCGGGAGCTGCTGCCCCGCGGCATCCGCGTCAACGCCGTCAGCCCCGGGGCGATCAGCACCGGAGCGCTGTACAAGGCGATGCCCCGCGAGGCCGCCGACCAGACGATCCGCTCCATGACCGCGGACAACCCCATGGGTCGCTTCGGCGAGCCGAACGAGGTGGCCCGGGCCGTGGCCTTCCTGGCCTTCGACGCCACGTACACCACCGGGGCCGAGCTCCCGGTCGACGGCGGCGGCGCGCAGATGTAAGGGCGCGGCCGGGAGGCTGGCTCAGGCGCGATGCAGTTGCAGCGCGTGACGGCGCCGGCCTCCTCCGCACCTCCCCACCCGACGTCCGCTCGTCAGCAGCCGGCACGTGGTCCAGCCGGAGCCCGCCACGCTCCGGACCACGGCCCAGCGCACGAGCAGGACGACCACCGCGACCAGGAAACGACGATGCCCGAGAGCCGGTCGCAGGCGGGTGCGCCGGTACCGCCCCACAGCCCTCCACCGGGGAAGCACCGGTCGTCACCGACGTCGGTGGTCTCGTCCAGCAGCGAGGGCTGATCACGGTGGCTCGCTCTCCGGGCGGCTGCGGCGGGCGCTCACCTCCACGAAGGCCGTCATGAGCTGGTCGGTGAGGGCCCGTCGGTCCTGTGCCGGCAGGCCCCCGAAGAGGCGCTGGTCCACGGCGTCGATGGCCGCCTCGGCGTCCGCGAGCATCCGCTCACCCGCGGGCGTCACCGCCAGCACCGCGGCACGACCGCGGCCGGGCGGGCTGCGGCGCTCGACCAGGTGCTCGGCCTCCAGCTGGGCGAGCGTGGCCTGCATGCTCTGCACGGTGATGCCGGCCCGGCGGGCGAGCTCGCTGTAGGACAGGCCCGGGTGCACTCGCAGGTGCCCCAGGGCACTCACCTGCCGCAGCGAGGTGCCCCGGGACCGCAGGCCCGCCTCGACCTCCTCGCGGACGATGCGCCCGGTGGCCTGGAGCAGGAAGGCTGCGCTCGGGGTGCGCGGGACGCCGCTCGGGAGGCTGCGCACGGTCGCATCCTCACACGCAGGGCTGCATCAACCGGGCCGTGCGCCCCGCGGGCTCACGAGGCGAGGCGCCGCTGGTCGATCGCGTCCCGGACGGCCTGGTTCACCGGCTCGACACCCGCCCGGATCATCGCGACCAGGGCGGGGTCCGCCGTCGCCGGCGACCCGCTGGTGAACGGTGGCTGCGGGTCGTACTCCATCGCCAGCTGCGTCATCTCCGCGACGTGGCGCCCCTGCAGCACGTCGAGCAGGGTCAGGCCGAAGTCGATGCCGGCCGTCACCCCACCGCCGGTGATCCGGTTGCGGTCGATGACCACCCGCTCGGTGGCGATCTCGGCCCCGAAGAGGGGCAGGAGGTCCAGCGCGGTCCAGTGCGAGCTGGCGCGGTAGCCCTGCAGCAGGCCGACCGCCCCCAGGATGAGCGAGCCCGAGCACACGGAGGTCACGTACCGCGCCCGGGCCCCGCGGTCGGCGACGAAGGCGAGCAGCTCCTCGTCGGCCATCGCGCCGCCCGTGCCCGCGCCGCCCGGGACGAAGAGCACGTCCACGTCCGTCGGTGCGTCGGCGAAGGTCGTGCCAGGCCGGATCGCGGCGCCGCTGTCGGTGATGACGTCGTCGAGGGTCCCCGCCACCAGGTGGGCCTCCATCGTCGGGGCGAGCGTGGCGTGGGGTCCCACCAGGTCGAGCAGCGTCATCCCGGGGTACATGACCATCGCGACGACGGGACGGGGGCCGTCGAGGGCCGGGAGCGGTGACGCGATCGACGGTGTGGCGGTGGGGTCGGTGGAGGGCTGGCTGGGTGCGCTCACGGGGGTCCTCTCGGCAGTGGCGGCGACGGTCGGGCAGGAGCACCCGCGTCACGACCAAGTTACAGTCAAACTGAAACAGTGTCGACGCCGGTGAGGGCCGCCCCCACTGCCGAGGAGGTGCTCTCCACCTCGCACACCGCCGGCGAGCTCCAGCCCCCGCAGGCGGGACCGGGTCGGTCGCCCTCCGGGTCCGTCCGGTGGACCTGGCGGTGGCCGCTGCCCGCCACGTCCTCGACCTGCGAGCCATCGACGCGGCGTGGCGCGCCGAGCGGCGCGCCACCGGTGAGCGCCCGATGCCGACCCTGTCCCTGGCCGACCGGTGCGTCCTGGAGCGCGCTCCGGCCGCCGGCCTGCCGGTGCCGACCGGGGACCGCCACCGGGCGACCCTGCGCCGGCGGGGACTCGAGGTCGACATCCACGATGCCCGCCCGCAGGCCTCAGCGCGCTGATCCCCTGACCCCGCCATCGTTCCTCGACACGGTGGGTGGAGGTCCTAGCGGGAGGTGGCGGTGCCTGCTGAGACGTCCTCGGTGGTCGGCGGGGTGGTTCACGCGGACCATGCCGCGCGC
>CADCUY010000576.1 GCA_902806005.1 uncultured Quadrisphaera sp.
CCTGGGCAAGATCACCCTCGCGTGCAGCGCGTCGGCCGCCGATGGCGCCGTTGCAGGGCTGCCTGCGGTCGACCTGCTCGTCCTCGTGCGAGCCATGGCGGGTGTCTGGCTCGTGAGCCTCGTCGAGCTGCTGACGGCTGATGGGGCCAGCCCATGTCGGCGGAGCGTCTCGCGGTCCATCGGCACGCTCTGGACCGAGCGGTCCGTCGCCTTGTCAGCGCTTGCCTCGACTGACTGGCGACCGGCCGCAGCGCCGCGGTGCATCAGCGCAGTACGGCCGGGTTGGCGAGGTGGGCGGCGGCTTCGCCTGCGAGGTAGCGGCGGACCTCCTCAGCGACCATGTCGGCGGCGCGGTGGGCGACAGCCCGGCTCGCGCCGGCCAGGTGCGGCGTCGTGACGATGCCCGGCGCACCGCGCAGCGGATGGTCCTGGGGGAGCGGCTCGACGTCGAAGACGTCGAGCCCAGCGCCCGCGAGGTGCCCGGAGCGCAAGGCGTCTGCGAGCGCGGTGTGGTCGACGAGGCCGCCGCGCGCGCAGTTGACGAGCACTGCGCCGCGGCGCATGCGTGCCAGGGCAGCGCCGTCGATCATCTCGCGGGTGTCCTCGGTGAGCCGGGCGTGCAGGCTGACCACGTCGCTGCGCTCCAGCAGGGCGTCGAGCTCGACGAGCTCGACACCGTCGAGTGCCTCCGGGTCGGCGTAGGGGTCGTGGACGAGGACCGTGGACCCGAAGGCGCGCAGGATCCGCGCCACCCGGCCGCCGATCGCTCCCGCGCCGACGAGCCCGACTGTCGCACCCTCCAGCTCGAGCCCGACCGCGTCGTAGGCGTAGAGGCTCGACGGCCACTCGCCTCGCTGGACCGCTGCGTGCGTGCTCGGGATGCGTCGTGCCGCCGCCAGGAGCAGGCCGATCGAGTACTCGGCGGTCGCGGTGGCGTTGCGGCCGGGTGCGAACGTGACGCGGACGCCGTGCTCGGTCGCCGCCTCCAGGTTGGCGTTGACCGGTCCGCCGCGCCCCACGGCGAACAGCCGCAGCTCGGGCGACGCCTCGAGCACCCGACGCGTCAGTGGAGCCATCTGCGTCACGCACACCTGCGCGTCGGCGAGGGCGTCGATGAGCTGGTCCTCGTCGCCGGACGCCTCGTGGACCTCCGCGACGTCGCCGAACGGGACGTGCGGCCAGGGGAGCGCCAGCTCGCGCACCTCCACCTCGGTCGAGGCGGCGCCCACGGCGTCGTCCAGCGCGGCACGCAGGAGCCGGGGAAGGACGAAGTCGTCACCTGCTGCGAGCACGGTCGTGGTCATCGTGGTCCTCCGGACTGGGTCGGGTGAAGGCGTGCGTCGCGGGTCATGCCGTGGCGCGCGTCAGTGCGTGTCGGGTCAGCCGCTCGTCGAGCCAGCCGCGCGCGGACAGCGCCTCGACCAGGGCCACGTGCGCTGCGAGCAGCTGCGGGGCGCGTGCGGCGTCAGGCTCCAGCACGGTCCGCTGGCGCACGAGCCGCTCAGCCGCGCCCGTGAGCCCGCCGGCACCGGCTCCTGCAGCCGCGAGGACGGCCGCGCCGAGGGCCGACTCCGCGCGTTCCGGGAGCTGCACCGGCACGCCGAGCACGTCGCAGCGCAGCTGCGTCCACCAGCGGTTGGCGGCGCCGCCGCCGGTCATGGCGACCGAGTCGACGGGAGCGCCGGACAGCTCCAGCAGGTCGACGCAGAGCCGCTCGACGCCGGCGACGCCCAGGGCGACGGCCGCGAAGGCTGCGGCGTCGCCGTGGTCCTGTCCCAGCTGGGACAGGGGACGCGGCGCCTGGGCGCCTCCGCCGGCGAAGCCCTCGGCATCCGGAGCGACGAAGGGGAAGCGCTCCCCGCGACTGGTCAGCGGGTACACGACGGGCACGCGGCTGAGGTCGACCTGTGCGGCGGCGGCGGTGAGTGCGGCCAGGTCAGCCCGCCCGAACAGGTCGCGGACCGCGGCGGCGCCGGTGCTCGACGCGCCACCCGGCCACCAACCGCCGTCAGGGGAGCGGTGGGAGTACAGGGCGCCCGTCGGGTCGTGCAGCAGCTCGTCGGTGACGCCCTTGAGCACGAGCGTCGTGCCGAGGACGGCGTTCCACTGCCCGGGGGCCACGACGCCGGCGCCGAGCTGGGCGGCGCAGCCGTCGGTGCAGCCGGCGAGCACCGGGGTGCCGGCGGCGATGCCGGTGAGGCGCGCCGCGGCGCTGGACACCGTGCCGAGCGGAACGCCGGGCAGGACCACGCCGGGCAGGGACGGGACCGGGACGTCGAGCGCGGCAAGCACCTCTTCCGGCCAGGCGACCGCCGAGAGGTCGACGCCGCTCTTGAGCGCCTGGCTCGTGTCGGTGGCGACGGGGTGACCGACCAGGCGCTCGGCGACGAGGTCACCCTGGTGCAGCAGCCGCGCCCCGTCCGGCCACGCGCCCTGGCGGGCGAGCCAGACCATGCGCGGCAGCGCCCAGGATCCCTGCACCGACAGGCCGAGTCGTTGCCACAGCGCCGAACCTGCGGCGCGGACGTCGTCGAGCTCTCCTGCGCCGCGTGCGTCGTCGTACATCAGCCCTGGGGTGACCGGCCGGCCGGCCGGGTCGGCGAGCAGGAACGTGCCGGACGTGGCGTCGCAGGCGATCCCGGCGATCTGCGGGGCCGGACCGTCCTGCTGGCGGAGCTGGCCGACCAGTTGCGCCAGCACCTCGACCGTCGCTGACCACCACTGCTCGGGGTCCTGCTCGTGGGTCCGCCGGCCCTCGAGCTCGCCGGTGCGGCTGGTGAGCGGCCGCTCCGCGACGGCCAGTACCTGCCCGTGGTCGTCGACGACGAGCCCGCGCACGCCTTGGGTCCCGAGGTCGACCCCGATCCACGCCTGCTGGGCGGCGCTAGGCATGTCGAGCCGACGTCGCCTGGGCGTCCGCCAGCGCGCGACGCCGCGGCCAGGACGGCGCGAGGTCCCGACGCGTGGCGAAGAACTCCGCGAGCCCGTCGGCGTGTGCAGCGTGCGCGTCCGCGTCAGGTTCGAAGCGGTCCTGCACGCGGACCAGCGCCTGCGCCGCGCTCTCGACGTCGGGCACGGCGCCGACGGCGGCCAGACCGATGAGCAGGGCTCCCTTCGCACCGACCTCGTGATCAGCGCTGCGCACCGTCGGGATCCCGGTCACGTCCGCGATGATGCGGCACCAGACGCCGCTCGCCGCGCCACCGCCGCAGAGGCGGAGCTCGCTCGGGCGCACCGGTGCGGCGGCGAGGCAGTCGGCGATCACGTGCGCGAGGCCTTCCAACGTGGCTCGAGCGAGGTGCGTGCGGCCCTGCCCGAAGCTCAGCCCGGTGAGGGCGCCCGACGCCGCGGGGTCCAGGAACGGCGCGCGTTCACCGGCGGGGGAGAGGTAGGGCAGCAGCTGCAGTCCGCCCGCGCCGAGCGGAGCCTGCGCGGCCAGGGCGGAGACCTCTGCCGGGTCCGCCAGCCCCAGCAGGTCGACGAGCCAGTCGATGACGCCGCACCCGGCGAGCGTGGGGAAGGCGCGCAGCCGGTGCTCGCGCACCCCGAGACCGACCGTCAGGCCGCTGGGACGTCCGCTGGTGTCGGGCTCGAGCAGCACGACCTCGGTCGCGAGCGTCGTCCCCAGGACGCTGACGGCACTGCCGGGGAAGACGGCGCCTGCGCCGATCGCCGTCGCCGCGACGTCGTAGGGGGCGAGGACGACCGGCGTGCCCGCCGGCAGCCCGAGCTCGGCGGCGGCGGCCGGCCACAGCGGCTCGACCCGCCGGTCGTCCGTGCGGAGCTCCGGCAGCAGGCGCTCGGCCCACGGGATCTCGTAGAGCTCCAGCAACGGCGACGAGTACGTCATGGAGGCGATGTCGAGCCAGGGAGCGGCTGCCTCGGAGCCGTCGACCGCCCGCTGACCCGTCAGTCGCAGGAACAGCCAGCCGCTGCAGGTCAGGACGCTGTCAGCACGCTGGACCGTCTCGGGCTCCTCGTCGACGAGGTGGCGCAGCACCGCGTTGGCGAGCCCGGCGAAGGTGAGCGACCCGTTGACGACGAACGCCTCGTCGAGGCGGCCCTCCGCTCGCCAGCGCTCGACGACGCTCCCGGCCCTCGCGTCGTTCCACAGCACCGCTGGGCGTACGGGGCGGTCGTCGCGGTCCACCAGCCAGCAGCCGTCCCCCTGCCCGGTCAGCGAGAGGAAGTCCACCGGCTCGGGCACGGCGCGGCGCAGCTCGCGGACTGCAGCGACCACCGCGTCCCAGACCTCGTCCGGATCCTGCTCCGCCCGTCCCCCTGCGCCGCGCAGCACCGAGGTGGGTCGCCGGGCCACCGCTCGCTCCCGACCGTCGGGCCCGAAGACGACGGCCTTGATGACCGTCGTCCCGGCGTCGACGCAGATGGCCGTGCCCGACCGGGTCGTCGAGGAGGGGGGGGACGTCGTGCCGACTGCCGTCACTGCGGTGCCTCCGTTGCGCGGACGACCCCGACCGACGGGGCGTGTGATGCAGGACACCACGACATCGCAACTTCTCGCAAGATGTAACAAGCACCACCGAGGGCTGAACGCCAGCCCTTCAGCCCTCGTCGAGAGCGGGGGCGACCTGGATCTCGACGCCCTGGCCACGCAAGGCCTCGACGTCGGCGCTCGGCGTACCGCGGTCGACCAGTACGAGGTCGAAGGCGGACAGGGGGGCCAGGTGGTGCAGACCTCGCTGCAGGAACTTGCTGTGGTCCAGGAGCAGGACGCGCTGGTCTGCGGCCTCCATGAGCGCCCGCTTGACCGCAACGGTCTCCTGGGACTGGTGGTAGCACTGGCCGCCCGTCACGGCAGTCGTGGATGCGAACAGGACATCCGCCCTGAGGGAGCGCACGGCCTCGCTGGTGCGCATGCCGAGGAACGCGTCGTACGCGCCGTAGTAGGCGCCGCCGAGGCAGATGACGTCGATGCCGGGCTCCGCCCCGAGGCGCGTGATGACCGGCAGGAAGTTGCTGACGACCGTCAGGGGTCCGCGTCCCGGCAGCAGGTCGACGAGGGCGAGGGCGGTGGTGCTCTCGTCCAGCAGCACGGACTGGCCGGGTTCGACGAGCGCCACGGCCGCGTGCGCGAGCTCCCGCTTGGCGCCGCTCATCGTGGCGATGCGATGTCGGACGTCGCCGTGGTGGAGCGCTGACGGGCGAGCAGTCGCACCACCGCGGACCTTGCGCAGCCACCCTTCGCCCTGCAGGACGTCGAGGTCGCGGTGGATGGTCATGAGGCTGACGTCCAGCGCATCGGCGAGCTGCTCGATGCGGACGAAGCCCTCGTCGACGACCCGCCGGCGGATCTCCTCCCGGCGCTGGCGCGGCAGCAGGGACTGGCCGCCGCTCGGCGGCTCGCCGTCGCGGTCCGGACGGCGTCCGTGCGGAGGCGACGCACCGTCGGCGGTCATCTGGTCCTCCCGTTCGGCGTCTTCGGCATTGCCGGCTACGGCATCTCGTGCGAGGTCGGACCCGCAGGCCCGGTGCGTGCCCGCCCAGTCAAGCGCGACCGGGGGCGAGCGAGTCCGCCGCCCGCCCTGCCGGTGCCTGGCCGGCGTCCGCCCGAAGGCGGCACGTCACAGATCGGCTGTGATCTTAGCGCTCTACTTGACATGAACGGAACAACGGATGTTACCTACTTCACACGCCGCTCAGCGGCGAGCCTGGCGCAGCCGGTCATCCCGACCGCCGCCTCCCAAGAGGAGCCCGCATGCCCACATCTTCCCAGCGGTGGACCGTGATCCCGGCCATCGCGGCGGTCGCCCTGTTCGCTTCGGCCTGTGCCGACTCAACCGCGGAAGGCGCCGGCGGCAGCGGCGGCGGGAGCTCGGCCGGCGAGGGCGGCACCATCGCCTTCCTCATGCCGGACCTGGCCTCGACGCGCTACGAGGAGCAGGACCGTCCGTTGTTCGAAGCGGCGGTGGAGGAGCAGTGCCCCGGTTACGAGGTCTTCTACGCGAACGCGGACGCCGATGCGGCGCAGCAGCAGCAGCAGGCGAACTCGGCACTGGCCCAAGGTGCCGACGTCATCGTGCTCGACCCCGTCGACTCGGCCGCGGCGGCCAGCACCGTCCAATCTGCGCAGGGACAGGACGTGCCGGTCATCGCCTACGACCGCCCGATCCCGGCCCTGCCTGCCGACTACTACGTCTCGTTCGACAACGAGGCGATCGGTGCCTCGATCGCGCAGTCGCTGCTCGACCACCTGGAGGAGACGGGCGCCGAGGGCGGCGTGCTCCAGGTCAACGGGTCGCCGACGGACGCGGCTGCCGGCCTGATCCGGGACGGTGTCAGCAGCGTCCTCGACCCGAGCGACTACGAGGTGCTGGCCGAGTTCGACACCCCCGGTTGGCAGCCGCCTGACGCCCAGCGGTGGGTCGGCGGTCAGATCAACCAGTACCGCGGCAACATCGCGGGGGTCGTCGCCGCGAACGACGGGACCGGCGGCGCCACCATCGCGGCGTTCAAGTCCGCCGGCATCGAGCCGTTGCCGCCCGTCACCGGCAACGACGCCGAGCTCGCCGCGATCCAGCGGATCGTCGAAGGCAGCCAGTTCAACACGATCTCCAAGCCGATCAGCATCGTCGCCGAGGCGGCGGCTGAAGTCGCCTGCGGCTTCGCCACCGGCAACCCGCCGGAGGGGGAGTCGACGCTGTTCGAGACCCCGTCGCAGCTGTTCGAGCCGACCGTCGTGACGAAGGAGAACCTCAAGGAGGTCATCGTCGACGGTGGCATCTACACCGCCGAGCAGATCTGCACGCCGACGTACGCCGCGGGCTGCGCCGAGCTCGAGATCAGCTGACCCGCTCCGGTCGCCGGCGCTCCGCCGCCGGCGACCGGCCGACCCCTGCCCCCGCCGTCGAAACCGAAGAAGGAGCGAGCATGCCGAGCACGTCCGCGTCGAGCGACGAGCGCACCAGCGCCCGCAGCGGGTCGGGGTCGCCGATCCTGTCGCTGCGAGGCATCAGCAAGCACTTCGGGGCAGTCGCCGCCCTGACGGACATCGACCTGGACATCAACGCCGGCGAGGTGGTGGCGGTGGTCGGCGACAACGGCGCCGGCAAGTCGACGCTGGTCAAGGTGCTGGCGGGAGTCCACTCGCCCAGCTCCGGGACGCTCTCGTTCGAGTCCCGTGAGGTGACGGTGCCGACCCCGGCGGACGCCCACGCCCTCGGCATCGCCACGGTCTTCCAGGACCTGGCCCTGTGCGAGAACCTCAGTGTCGTCGACAACCTGTTCCTCGGGCAGGAGCTTCGCAAGCTGCGGCTCCACGAAGCCGAGATGGAGACCCGGTCCTGGGACCTGCTCCGGCAGCTCTCAGCGAAGATCCCGACGGTGCGCATCCCGGTGGCAGCCCTGTCGGGCGGTCAGCGGCAGACGGTGGCCATCGCCCGGTCGCTGCTCGGCGATCCCAAGATCATCATCTTGGACGAGCCGACAGCCGCGCTCGGGGTGGCCCAGACCGCAGAGGTCCTCAACCTGGTCGAGCGCCTGCGTGACCGGGGACTCGGGGTCGTCATGGTCAGTCACAACATGGCGGACGTGCTCGCCGTCTGCGACCGGGTGGCGGTCCTGCGGCTCGGGCGCAACAACGGCACCTTCGACGTCGCCGGTCTGTCCTCGGAGGAGCTCGTCGCCGCCATCACCGGGGCCGACGACAACGCCGTGACCAAGCGGTCGGCGCGCTCGCAACCCAGGCCCGGTGCGACACCGACGTCCGCGACGACCACTCCCACCCCCAACCCACTGACGGAGCGTGAGCCGGATGACTGAACAGGCGGTCAAGTCCCCGCCCCAAGCCCTCGACCGCCAGGACGAGCGGCTGCGACAGGACACAGGGCTGCGCGGCGCGGTCCGTGGCTTCTTCGACCGGGTGCGGGCGGGGGACGTCGGTGTGCTGCCCGTCGCCGTCGGGCTGGTCATCATCTGGACGGTCTTCCAGCTCCTGAACCCCATCTTCCTGTCGAGCGCGAACCTGGTGAACCTCACCCTCGAGAGCGCGCCCGTGGGGGTGATCGCGCTCGGCATCGTCTGCATCCTGCTCGTCGCCGAGATCGACCTGTCGGTCGGATCGGTCAGCGGGCTCGCAGCCGCGGTCCTCGCGGTGCTCCTGGTCAACCAGGGGCTACCGCTCGGCGTGGCGCTGCTGGCGGCGATCCTGACGGGCAGCGCGATCGGCCTGCTGTACTCCCAGATCTTCCTGCGGTTCGGCATCCCGAGCTTCGTCATCACGCTCGCCGGCCTGCTGAGCTTCCTCGGACTGCAGATCTACGTCCTCGGCGCCGCCGGCTCCATCAACCTGCCCTTCGACTCACCGCTGGTGCGCTTCGCACAGACGGCCTTCGTGCCGGCGTGGCTGTCGTACGTCCTGGTCGTGCTGGCCGCGGCGGGGCTGTTCGGAAGCGGCTACGCGCAGATCCGCGAGCGGCGGGAGCGCGGGCTGTCCCACGGCACGATGCGCGGTCTCGCGATCCGCAGCGTCCTGGTCCTGGCAGGCCTGGGCTTCGCCGTGTACTACCTGAACCGCACACGCGGCGTCGGCTGGATGTTCGTCCTGTTCATCGCGTTGGTGCTGGTCATGCACTACATGCTGTCCAGGACCGCGTGGGGTCGGGCGATGTACGCCGTCGGCGGCAACGCCGAGGCGGCCCGCCGAGCAGGCATCAAGGTCAACGCCATCTACACCTCGGCCTTCGTGCTGGTGTCGACCTTCGCTGCGGTCGGCGGGGTCCTGGCGGCGGCGCGGCTCGCCGCTGCCAACCAGAGCAGCGGCGGCGGCGACGTCAACCTCAACGCCATCGCCGCCGCCGTCATCGGCGGCACGAGCCTGTTCGGCGGACGCGGCACTGCCTTCGCCGCGCTGCTCGGCGTCCTGGTCATCCAGTCGATCTCCAGCGGGCTGACCCTGCTGAACCTGGACTCGTCCTTCCGGTTCATCGTCACCGGCGTCGTGCTGCTGCTCGCGGTGGCGATCGACTCGATCTCGCGCCGCTCGCGCAGCTCCCACGGCACGGCATGAGCCGCCGGGCGGACGGGAACAGCGCGCCCGTGCGCGGCGCCTCGGGCGCGTCGGCCGGACCCGGCGGCGGGCGACGGTGACGCGGCTCCTGCTCGTCCGCCACGGGGAGACCGTGTGGCACAGCGAGAACCGGTACGCAGGCAGCAGCGACATCGAGCTGACACGGCGCGGTCGAGGACAGGCCGAGGCGCTGGCCGAGTGGGCGGCGTCCGCAGGCCTGAGCGCGGTGTGGAGCTCACCGCTCGACCGGGCCCGACGGACTGCGGCCCCCTGCGCTGCAGCGGCGGACGTGCCGCACACCGTCGACGAGCGCCTGCGCGAGCTCGACTTCGGCGCTGCCGAGGGGCTGACGGCACCGGACATGGAGAAGGTGCTGCCCGAGGCGCTCGTCGCCTTCCGACACGACCCGGTGGCACACCACCTGCCCGGCGGGGAGGACCCCGTCGATGCCGCCCGGCGCTTCACCGCCTGCCTCGACGCCATCTGCCAGGCGCATCCCGACGGGCGTGTGCTGGTCGTCGCGCACACCACGGCGATCCGGCTGGCGCTCAGCCAGCTCCTCGGACTGCCCCTGTTCAACTACCGTCGGACCTTCCCGTCGATCCGGAACTGCGGTCTCACCGAGATCCGGTGCAGCGACGGGAACGTCTCCCTGCTGCAGTTCAACGCCCCGCTACCCGTCGCGTCACGACACCCGGCAGCGTGACACGAGGGCTGTGCCGGTCGTCGGCGCTCCCTCCACCGTGGAGGGGCGGGCCGCCGATGGCGACGTGCTGCTGCCGAGCCGGCTCCGTGGTGCGGAGTCCTCTCGTCGACCGGGACCGGCGGTCTCGTGACCCTCGCCGTCCCGCTGGCCCTGCCCTTCATGAGTGCGGGGACCGCCGCCGCCGCGTTCGTGTCGCTCCGTGGTGACACCCCACCGCCGTCAGTTGCACCTGCGGTGTCCCTGTGCCCCAGGGGTGCACAGTGTGCCGATGGAGCACCGGGACGACGTGAGCGGCGTGTCGGCGCTGCCGAGCGAGGTCCATGACGTCCTCGGTGCGTTCCTGTGCTGCGAGTTGGCGACCGTCGGGCGGGACGGCACCGCGTTGGCCTGGCCGGCGGTGCCGCTGTACCTGCCTGAGCGCGGGCTCCTGCTGCTGACGACGACGATCGGCTTCCCGGTCAAGGCGCGGAACATCGAGCGCCAGCCGAAGGTGTCCCTGTTGTTCTCCGATGCGACCGGAAGCGGTCTGGTGCAGCCTGCGGCAGTGCTGGTGCAGGGTGAAGCCCGCATCGCGGCGGGTGTCCAGACCTGGGGCGAGGATCTGGCCGCGCACTGGCGGCGCGTCATGACCATCCAGCCGGTGAGCAGTCGCTTCACCCGTCCTGCGCCGGTGCGGTGGTTCATGGACTGGTACTTCATGCGCCTGGTCATCTACGTCCGTCCTCGTCGGGTGTCGTGGTGGCCGGACCGCGCGATGGCAGGTCCGCCACGACAGGCGGAGCTCCCCGATGTGGGCTGAGGTCGCCGCCGCGCTCGAGACCTTCGACGACGCGGTGCTGAGCGCAGTGGGTCCGGACGGCTACCCGGTGAGCGTCCGGGTCAGTCCGCGGCTGGACGCGGCTGACGAGCTGTTGCTGCTCGCGGACGAGCTGCCCGTGCCGATGGCGACCGGACCGGCGTCTGTGCTGTGTCACAGCCACGACCAACAGCTGTGGCACCTGCGGTCAGTGCTCATCCGCGGCGTGCTCAGCCGTGACGTGCCCGAGTCGGGGCGCTCTTGGGTGCTGCGGCCCACCGCTGTCGTGCCAGGCACAGGCACGGCCGGCCCTCTCGGTGACGCACGCACGTTCCTCGCGGCCCGGCGGCGGGCCGGCCGCTATCTCGCCCGCCGCGGCCTGCAGCGGCCCGTCGTCCCGTGGGCCGACGTGCGGGCGCTGCGCCGGTCGGTGCGAGGGGCACGACCGGCGGACAGCACCAGCGAGGCCGTCCGCGGTCGATGAGGGCACTCTGCAGCACCTGACGCTGCGGCACGGGACACTGCACTGATGGACCCGCTTGCCGCTCCACTCGACCACGTCGCCGCGCACCACATCGCTGACGACGCTGCTGCCACAGGGGACGACGGGCTCGCCACGTCCGCCGCGGGAACGGGAACGGACCTCGGCAACGATGTCGAGTCGGCGACCACCCGGACCGCCGCGACGGCCGGACGCATCGCTGCCTCCGCGCTGCGCAGCGCGTTCGAGGAGGCGCCGATCGGCATGGCCGTCACCACGATCACGGGTGTGGTCCTGCACTACAACCAGGCTCTGGAGCGGCTGCTGCAGCAGCCGACCGACTCGCTGCTCGGCCGGACCTTCTTCGACCTCACCCACCCCGAGGACCTGCCGGCGGCGCTGGGCAAGTGCGCGGCGATGCAAGCAGGCGGCACCCAGGTACTGCGGCACGAGTGC
>CADCUY010000577.1 GCA_902806005.1 uncultured Quadrisphaera sp.
CGAGCACCTCGCCGGCGCGGAGCTCGGCGTCGACCTCGCGCAGCGCCACGTGGCCGCGGTCGCCCAGGGCGCTGACCCCGCGCAGGGCCAGCACCGCGGCGGCGTCGCGGCGCACCGGCGGCCGCGCGGCGCTGAGGGCGGGCACCCGGTGGCCGACCATGGCGGTGACCAGCTCGTCGTCGGTGCGGCTGCCCGGCGCGAGGCCGCTGAGCACGACGCGCCCGGCCCGCAGCACCGTCACGCGGTCGGCGACCGCGCGCACCTCGGGCAGCTTGTGGGTGACCAGGACGATGCCGAGGCCCTGGTCGCGCAGGTGGCGCACCACCGCGAGCAGCGCGTCGACCTCCTGGGGGGCCAGCACGCTGGTCGGCTCGTCGAGGAAGAGCAGCCGGGCCCCGGTCATCAGCACCTTGAGGATCTCCACGCGCTGGCGCTCGCCGATCGAGAGGTGGCGCACCACGGCCGCGGGGTCGACGGCGAGCCCGTGCTCGGCCGACGCCGCGGCGATCCTCCGGGCCAGGCCGCGCCGGCCCAGCGCGTGACGGTCGGCGCGGCGCACGGCGGGCAGGGCGAGGGCGATGTTCTCGGCCACGGTGAGCGCGGGCACCAGGCGCAGGTCCTGGAAGACCATGCCGATGCCCGCGGCGCGGGCACCCACCGGCGAGGAGGTGCGCACCACCGTGCCCGCGACGGCGATCCGGCCCTCGTCGGGGGCGTGCACGCCGTACACCAGCTTGAGCAGGGTGGACTTGCCCGCGCCGTTCTCGCCGACCAGCGCGTGCACCTCGCCGGGCAGCACGGTGAGGTCGACGTCGGTCAGCGCGGCGACCGCGCCGAAGCGCTTGGTGAGGCTGCGCACGTCGAGCAGCGCGGGCTCCAGGCCCACCCGGCTCGGCGCGCGCAGCGAGGTCCCGTCGGCGGGGCTCACCGGGGCCGCCGGCGCAGGGCCATGTGCGTGATCGCCCGGGCCGCGCGCCGCTCGACGACAGCCATCGACTCCCCCACGTGGACCCGCATCCGCTCCACGGCGGTGGGGACGTCGCCCGCGAGCACCGCCTCGACGATGCCGAGGTGCTCGGCCACCGTGGCCTCGATCCGGTCGGCGGTGAGGAAGTCGTGCATGCGCACCGGCCGGATGCGGTGGTTCACCGTCTCGAGGGTGTCGGCGAGGGCGTGGTTGCCCGAGGCCCGCGAGAGGGCGACGTGGAAGGACTCGTCGACCTCGACGAACGTGGGGTCGGGGGCGGGCAGGTCGCCCTGCAGCGCGCGCCAGCGGTCGCGCAGGGGCTCCAGCACCGCCGCGTCCGGGGGCGCGAAGCCCTCCAGCGCCCGGCTGAGGCCGCGCAGCTCCAGGGTGATCCGCAGCTCGTAGAGGTCGCGCAGCCCGTCGAGGTCGAGCTCGGCGACGTAGTAGCCGCCGTCCGCGTACCGGTCGAGCAGGCGCTCGGCGTGCAGCCGGGCGAGGGCCTCGCGGACCGGGGTGCGCGAGACGCCGAGGGTCTGGGCCAGGCCCTCCTCGCGCAGCCGCTCCTTCGCCGGCAGGGCGCCGGTCAGCACCATCCTGGTCAGCCGCTCGCGCACCAGCTCACGGCGGGCGCCCCGGCTGGCGTCGAGCTCCTCGGCGGTCAGGACCCACGACGACGCTGCGTCCGGTGTCGTGTCCGGCGTTGGATCCGACGCGCGGGAGCGGGGGCTGTCCATGCCGCGGACCGTAGGGAGCCCCTGTGCCAGGTGTGCTGCGTCCGTGTGACGGGCGCGTGTCGCGTCCGGACGGCTCCTCGGGCCGCTCGCCGGACCTGCTCGCGCCCTATCCTCCGCCGGTGCCCGCCGCCGTCCCCCGCGTCCTGCTGGTGCACGGTGCGGCGACCACCGCGCGCTCCTGGGCCGCGGTGGCCGCGCTCCTGACGGGGCTCGACGTCGCGGCCCCGGACCGGCCGTGCACCGGCGACCTCGACCAGGAGGTGGCGGCGCTGGCCGGTGCCGCCGAGGGTGCTCTGGTCGTCGGGGTGTCGGGCGGGGCGACGCTGGGCCTGGCGCTGGCTGCGAGCGGGGTGCGCCTGCGCGGGGCGCTGCTGCACGAGCCAGCGGCCGGCTCGCTGGTGCCCGGGCTGCTCGGCCCGGTGGCGGCGGCGCACGCCCGCGGCGGCGTCGCGGCGTTCGGGTCGGCCCTGTACGGGGCGGCGTGGGAGCCGTCGATGGCGCCCGCCGACCCGGGGGCGGTCGCCCGCGACCTGGCGGTGTTCCGGGCCTTCGAGCCAGCCGCCCCGCGCCCGGGCCAGGGGCCGGTCGTCGTCAGCACCGGCGGGGCGTCACCGCCCGTGCGCCACGAGGTGGCCACCGCCCTCGCGGAGCGCTTCGGCCTCGCCCGGCGCGTGCTGCCCGGGTGCCGGCACTTCGTCCAGCACGAGCACCCCGCGGTGCTGGCGGGCGCCGTCCGCGCGCTGCTGGTGGAGCTGCCGGTGGCGTGACGTGCCGGAAACACGCGGCTCGTACGGTGCGGTGATGAGCGTCCAGCCCCTCCCCGCCCCGAGCCCCGCGTGACCGGCCTGGGCGGGCTCAACCCGTCGCCGGGGGCGCTGGTGCTGGGGCTGGTGCAGTTCCAGGTGCCGCGCATCGCCGCGCCGGAGGACCTGAAGACCACCGCGGAGAAGATCGCCGGGATGGTCCGCGGCGCCAAGGCGGGCCTGCCCACCCTCGACCTCCTGGTCTTCCCGGAGTACAGCCTCAACGGGCTCGACCCCGCCAGCTGGGCCGACGACGCACTGCTGTGCGACCTCGACGGGCCGGAGGTCGCACTGCTGCGGGCGGCGTGCGCCGAGGCGGGCGTGTGGGGCTGCTTCTCGTTGATGGAGCGCAACCCCGAGGGTGCGCCGTTCAACAGCGGCATCATCGTCGACGCCGCCGGCGAGGTGGCGCTGTACTACCGCAAGCTCCACCCGTGGGTGCCGCTGGAGCCCTGGCAGCCCGGCGACCTGGGCGTGCCGGTGTGCGACGGGCCCAGGGGCTCGCGGCTGTCGCTGATCATCTGCCACGACGGGATGTTCCCGGAGATGGCCCGCGAGGCGGCGTACCGCGGCGCCGACGTCATCCTGCGCACCGCGGGCTACACGTACCCGATCCAGGCGGCGTGGCGGATGACGAACCAGGTGAACGCGTTCGCCAACCTCGCCTACACCGCCTCGGTGTGCCTGGCGGGGCCCGACCCGGCGACCGGCATCTCCTCGCAGGGCGAGGCCATGGTCTGCGACGTCGACGGCACGGTGCTCGAGCAGGGCGACGGCCAGCCCGACCGGATCGTCACCGCCGAGGTCGTGCCCGCGCGGGCGGGCGAGGCGCGGCGCACCTGGGGCGTGGAGAACAACATCTACCAGCTGGGGCACCGCGGGTACGTCGCCGTGGAGGGCGGGGCCACCGACTGCCCGTACACGTACATGCAGGACCTCGTGGCCGGGACCTACCGGGTGCCGTGGGAGGACGAGGTGGTCGTCACCGACGGGGTCGCCGCCGGCTTCGGCCCGCCTGCGGCTCAGGTGCCGCAGAAGGTGCGGTAGGCGCTGGGGTCGCCGGGGTCGGGGGTGGCGTAGCGCTCCAGGCCGGGCCGCTCGTCGTAGGGCGCGGTCAGGACGTCGACCAGCTGCTCGAGCGGGGCCAGGTCGCCGGCGGTGGCGGCGGCCAGGGCCTCCTCGACGAGGTGGTTGCGGGGCACGTAGACGGGGTTCACCCGGTCCATGGCGGCGGCGTCCGGGCCCAGGGCGCGCCAGCGCGCCACCCACGCGTCGAAGGCCGCGGCCTCGGGGAACAGCCCGCGCGCCGGCTCGGCGTCGCCGCCGCGCGCCACGGAGCCGAGGTGGCGGAAGAACGAGGTGTGGTCGGCGCGGCCCTGCTCCAGGAGGGCGTAGGCGTCGTCGACGAGGGCCTTCGCGGCCACCGGAGGCGTGCTCTCGGGCAGGCCCAGCTTGGCCCGCGCGCCCGCCGTCCAGGCGGCGCTGTAGCGCGGGCGGAAGGTGCCGAGCCGCTCCACCGCGAGGGCGATCGCCTGCTCCTGGTCGTCGTCGATCAGCGGCAGCAGCGCCTCCGCGAGGCGGGCGAGGTTCCACTCCATGACGACGGGCTGGTTGCCGTACGCGTAGCGGCCGCCGGTGTCGATGGAGCTGAACACCGTGGCCGGGTCGAAGGCGTCCATGAACGCGCAGGGCCCGTAGTCGATGGTCTCGCCGGAGAGCGTGGTGTTGTCGGTGTTCATCACGCCGTGGATGAAGCCCACGTGCATCCACTGCGCCACCAGGCGGGCCTGCGCGTCGAGCACCGCCTCGAACAGGGCCAGGTGCGGGCGCTCGGCCTGCGCGGCGGCGGGGTGGTGGCGGGCGATGGCGTGGTCCGCGAGGCGGCGCAGCAGGTCGACGTCGCCGGTGGCGCGGGCGTACTGCACGGTGCCGACGCGCAGGTGGCTGCTGGCCGCGCGGGCGAGGACGGCGCCGGGGAGCACGCTCTCGCGGCGCACCGGGCGGCCGGTGGCGACCACGGCCAGCGAGCGGGTGGTCGGGATGCCGAGGGCGTGCATCGCGGTGCTCACCACGTGCTCGCGCAGCATCGGGCCGACGGCGGCGAGGCCGTCGCCGGCGCGGGCGAAGGGGGTGCGCCCGGAGCCCTTGAGGTGCAGGTCGCGCAGGCGCCCGTGGGCGTCGACGACCTCGCCGAGCAGGAGCGCTCGCCCGTCGCCCAGGCGCGGGGAGTAGCCGCCGAACTGGTGGCCGGCGTAGGCCTGAGCCACCGGGTGGGCGCCTTCAGGCACGTGGGTCCCGACGAGCAGGCGCACGCCGTCGGGGGTGCGCAGCCACGCGGGGTCGAGGCCGAGCTCGGCGGCCAGGTGCTCGTCGAGGGCGAGCAGGCGGGGGTCGGGGGCGTCCTCGGCCTGCCAGGGGACGGCCAGCTCGGGCAGCTCGCGGGCGAACCGGTCACCCAGCACGGCGGTCGACGGGGGCGCGAGGCTCACCCCCACGAGGCTACGTCGCGACGCCCGGGCGGGCAGCCCGGCGGCGGGCCAGCGGGCGCCGCACCACGGCCGGGGTGGCTGGGTTCCGGACGTCGGCCGCAGCGTGCTGGCGCCGGGACGTCGGATCGCGCCTGAGGCGTCCGGAACCCAGCACGCTGCGACGCCCCACGCCGTCGAGGAGAACGACGACCAGGCCGCCGTGGAGATCGTCTCGAAGCGGGGGACTGCGTACCTCGTCCCTGCTGACGAGTACGACCCCCTGCTCGAGACCGTCCACCTCCTGCGGTCACCCGCCAACGCCGATCGGCTGCGCACCAGCATCGCCCACGCTCGTGGGGGTCGGACCGCCGGGCACGACCTGCTCGACCCCAGCAGCAGCTCCCCGCCGCGCTCGAGCCGAGCGGCGCCCACCAGCCCTGCCCTGCGCCCTGGCGGCCGGGCGTACGGTCGCACCATGGCGAGATCCATCGCGACGAGCACCGCCGTCGACCTGGCGGCGCTCCTCGATTTCCTCCGCCCGCGCCACCGGATCCTGCTGGGCACCACCCGCCGCGACGGCCGCCCGCAGCTCTCGCCGGTGAGCGGCGGCGTCGACCCGCAGGGGCGGATCGTCATCTCGACGTACCCGGCCCGGGCCAAGACCCGCAACGCCGAGCGCGACCCGCGGGTCTCGGTGCTCGTCCTCTCCGACGACTGGAACGGCCCGTGGGTGCAGGTCGACGGCGACGCGGAGGTGCTGCACATGCCCGAGGCGGCGGACGGCCTGGTCGAGTACTTCCGCTGCATCTCGGGCGAGCACCCCGACTGGGACGAGTACCGCGAGGCCATGCGCCTGCAGGACAAGTCCCTGATCCGCGTCACGCCGACCGGTTGGGGCCCGATCGCGACCGGGGGCTTCCCGGCCGACGTCGCCGCCCGGCTCGACGGCTGAGGACTCGCGCCGGGTGCTCGCCGGCCCGGGTGGTGGGCGTCGACCCGGACGGGAGGATGCAGGAGTGCCGGACGACGGACACGGCCACGCCGAGCTCCTCGCGACCCAGCTCGCCGACGCCGAGGCCCAGCGCGACGGACTGGCGCAGTCCGTCGCGGCGCTGCGCGCGGCTCGCGGCTCGACCTTCGACGACGACGAGCACGACCCCGAGGGGTCGACGCTGTCCCTGGAGCAGGCCCGCGAGAGCGCGCTGCTGGCCTCCGCCGAGCGCAGGGTGGCTGAGCTCGTCGCCGCTCAGCGCCGGCTCGCGGACGGGACGTTCGGCGTCTGCGAGGTCTGCGGCCGGACCATCCCGGCCGGCCGCACGGCGGCACGACCGGAAGCCACGCGGTGCGTGCCCTGCATCGGCGCCCGCCCCGGCCGCTGAGCGGCTGTCAGGAGGACTGGTGGAGCACGTCGCCTACGCCTGCTGCGCCGCTGCGCGGGCGCTCGGCAGATCGGCCTCGTGCGGCTGCGCCGCGAGCTGGTCGCGGTCCCGTCCGGCGCGCTTGGCGACGTACAGGGCCTGGTCGGCAGCGGCGACCGCCACCGCGGGGTCGGTGCCGCCCTGGTGCACGGCGTAGCCCGCGGAGAAGGTCGTCGCCGGCCGGACGCGAGCCCACGCCGCGTGCAGGCGCGCGAGCACGTCCCCGGCTCCGGCGACCTCGGTGCCGGCCAGCACCAGGAGGAACTCCTCGCCGCCGAAGCGGGCCGCGTAGTCGCCGGCTCGCAGGCTGGAGGTCAGCAGAGCGGCGAAGTCGGCCAGCACCGCGTCCCCGGCGGCGTGCCCGTGGGTGTCGTTGACCAGCTTGAAGTGGTCGAGGTCGGCCATCACGATCACGTCCCCGGCCTCGAGGAACCGCAGGCGGGCCTCCAGACCCCTGCGGTTGTCCAGGCGGGTCAGGGCGTCGCGCCGGGTCGCGGCCTCGAGCACCTCGACGGTGGTGCGCTGGCGGGCCACCAGGTGGGCCAGCAGCTCGGCGACCAGCAGCCAGACCACGATCGCGATGCCCAGGCGCACCACCACCTGGTTCTCCCACCCGCCCACGAGCGGGCCGTAGGTGACCACGCCGGGTGCCAGCAGCCACAGCGAGGAGCGTGCGGGCAGCAGCAGGCCGGTGAAGACGAAGGAGAGGACGTACACGCCCACGTAGGCGGCGCCGAGCCCGTCGCCGAGCACGCTCAGGGCCGTCAGCCCGGCCATGGCCACCACGGGCAGCACCAGGGCCATCCGGGGGTCCCAGCGCCGCCACGGCAGGAGCAGCGCGAGCGGCACGACGGACCACGTGGCGAGGCCGAGCGCGAGCAGCTCCGGCCGCCACGTCGTCAGCCCCTGCAGGCGCAGCGTGAGAGCCACGATGAGGTCGGTGACCACGAGCAGGATCAGGCCGCCGAGCGCGGCGTCGGTGCAGCGCGACGTCAGCCGGGGCGCCCGCTGGCGCACCGCGCGGATGACCGCGAGCACGGGGGTGCCGTCGCCGGCGTCCCGGGACCGCAGGGGTCGCGCGCCGGGTGGTGGGTCCGCCGAGCTGAGCACCCCTTGGCCGTCGGCAGCACCAGCGCTGGCCTTGAGGTCTGATCGGGCACGAGCGCCGTCGCCAGAGCCACGCCGCCCTGGGGCCCACTACGTGGCCGGGACAGCGAGCGCGGGAGCGAGCGCGCCAGCCCGTGGTGGCTCCGGAGCGGGCCCGACCGCGCTCGGGCGCCAGGGCACCCGGAGGGCGGCGCCGCTCGCAGGGCGCCACCTCCGGCTCCGCTGCGCGCCGTGGGGATCGTCTGCGTGGCGGTCGTCCTCAGGGCCGCCCGACGCCGGCCAGGGACCGCACGTGGCGCGGCGCGTCGTCCACGACCATCGCGTCCACGCCGGCCGCGTCCAGCACCCGGGCCAGCCTGGGCGACGGGCACCACACGACCAGCTCGCGGCCCGCCGCATGCACCCCGCGCACCACGGCTGCGAGCGAGGGCACGTCGTGCAGGCCCGTGGCCACGCCGGGCCGCAGCGAGCCGGCGTGCACGGCCAGCACCTGCACGTCGAGGTGGGCCGCCGCCGCGACGGCCAGCCCGACGGGGAACCTCACCCAGGTCAGCAGCCCGAGCGCCAGGGTGGGCAGCGCGGCCCGCAGGTGCGCCAGCGCCGCCGGATCGAAGGACTGCGCGAGCGCCGGCCGGTCGCCGAGCACGCGCTCGCAGACGCGCGCCAGCAGGGTGCCCGTGGTCGTGGCCGCGGGCCGCACGGCGTCGTCCATGGACGACTTCACGTCGAAGACCACACCGGCCCCGGACGGCAGCGCCGCGAGCAGGTCCTCGACGCGGAGCAGGCCGAGGAGGCGGGCCTGCCGTGCGGTGAGGTCGGCGAGGAACGTGCCGTCGGGCAGGGCGGCGTCGTGGCAGACGACGAGGACGTCGTCGCAGGTGCGCCGCACGTCCACCTCGACCCAGCCGAGGCCGGCGTCGAGGGCAGCGAGGAAGGAGCCGAGCGTGTTCTGCCGGTGTCCCTCGACCACGCCGGCCCCCATGCCGCGGTGCCCCACGAGGGTGGGACGGTCGGCGAAGACGGGGCCGCGCCCGCTCACGCGGGCACCAGGGCCAGCGTGCGGGCAGCGAGCTCGTCGATCCGCACCCGGTCGTGGTCGCGCACCGCGCTGCGCACCCGGACGTGCGTCGTGCCCACCAGATCGGCCGGCACGCCCGCCACCCCGTGCAGGGCGCCGTGCACGCTGCCGACCGTGGCGGCGTTGGAGTCGGTGTCGCGGCCTCCGGCCAGCGTCGTCCCCACCGCCTCGGTGAAGGACCGGCCCCACAGCAGCCCCACGGAGATCAGGGCGGCGTTGGGCAGGGTGTGCACCCACGGGTAGCGCCCGAGGTCGGCGTCCACCCGGTCCAGCACCTCGGGGGCGCTCGCCCCTGCGCTGCGCTGGGCGAGCACCATGGCCAGGACCTCGGCCAGCCGCGACCCCGGGGGCACGACGTCCGACGCCCGTCGCAGGGCCTCCTCCGCGGTGTCCACGCACAGCGCCGCGGCGGTCAGCGCCGCGGCCCACATCTCGCCGTACGTGCCGTTCGCGGTGTGGCTGAGCCGGGCGTCGACCAGGGCCAGCCGGGCGGCCTCGGCGAGGTCTCCCGGGGAGGCGTACCCGAAGACGTCCCCGCGGATCAGCGCCCCGATCCACTCCCGGTAGGGGTTGTCGACGACCGCCGTCCGCGGCGGGACGATGCCGCGGGCCAGGTTGCGGTACGCCGCCCGCTCGGCCGTGAAGGTCTGGGTGAAGGGCACGCGGTCGAGCCACTCGGCGGCGACCTGCTCGGTGCTCACCCCCCGCCCGTGGCTCTCCAGCACGTGCAGGCCGAGGATCGTCCAGTCGAGGTCGTCGTCGCGCGGCACGTCGGTGAACCGGCCCGCGGTCGCGAGCGGCGCCGAGGGGTGCAGCCACGGGACGCCCTCGGGCAGCGGCTCGAGCAGGGGCAGGTACCCGGTGATCGGCCAGTGCCCCGCAGCGCGGAGGTAGAGCTCGACCTGCGGGCGGCTCAGGCCCTCGACCGGCTTGCCCAGGGTGTTGCCCACGGTGCGCCCCAGCCACGCGCCCGCGATCCGGTCGGCGATCCGGTCGCGCGGCACCCGCAGGCGCGGCGAGCCCGCCAGCCCGGCCAGCAGCGTCGCGTCGTCCTCGGGCTCCTCGTAGTGCCACCCCGGGTCGCGCTCGAGGGTGGCCAGCTCGGCGCTGACCCGCGCGAGCTCCTCGAGGTCGCCCTGCGCGGCGGCCGCGCGCGCCCGCTCCTCCAGGCCGCCCACGGGGTAGCCGCTGAGCCGCAGCTGCTCGGCCTCGTCGGGGACGAGGTCACGGGGGTCCAGCACGTCGTGCACGTCGTCGCCTGCTCTCGGTGGTCGTGCGCGGGAGGCGGCTCGGGGCCTCAGCCCTTGACGGCCCCGGAGAGGAAGCCCTGGGTGACCTGGCGCTGGAGGGCGACGAACAGGACGAGCACCGGCAGGATCGTGATCAGCGCACCCGCCGCCAGGGGGCCGATCTCGACCGTGCGACCGCCGATGAACAGGTACAGCCCGGTGGTCAGCGGCCGGTAGTCGCCGCCGGGCATGTAGAGCAGCGGCACGAGGAAGTTGTTCCAGCTCTGCAGGAAGGTGAACACCGCCAGCGCCCCCATGCCCGAGGTCACCAGCGGCACCATCACGCGCACGAAGATCTGCCACTCCGAGGCGCCGTCCATCCGCGCGGCCTGCTCGATCTCGGTGGGCAGGTCGGAGAAGAACGCCCGCATGAAGAAGACGCCGAACGACAGCCCCGTGCTGGCGAGCACGAGGTTCACGCCCACGAGGCTGTCCAGCAGGGCCATCGACCGCAGCTGGAAGTACAGCGGGATCATGTAGGTGAAGAACGGCACCAGCAGGCCGAGCACCACGAGGTAGAAGATCACCGAGCGCCCGGGGAAGGGAAGGCGCGCGAACGCGTAGCCGCCCATCGTGGCCAGCACGACGACGAGCAGCGTGCTCGGCACGCACAGCAGCAGGCTGTTCAGCAGGTAGCCGCCGAACCCCCCGACGGTCCACGCCTCCACGAGGTTCGCGGTCGAGAACGAGCTGAACAGCCCGAACGGGTTGCGCTGCACGTCCTCCGGGGTCTTGAACGCGGTCGAGACGATCAGCAGCAGCGGGAAGAGCGTCAGCAGACACAGCACGGCCAGCGACAGGTGCCGCCCCAGCGAGAGCCTCCTGCGCCGGTCCAGCCCCCGCCCGGGGGGTGTGGGCCCCCGCTGGTCGAGGGCGCGCGGGGCCCGCTCCGCCACGGCGCTCACGCCCCGGTCCCCTGGAGGGAGACACGCCGCTGCAGGCGGTTCAGCGCGATCGCGAAGGGCACCGCCAGCACGGTGATCACCAGGGCCAGCGTGGTGCCGTAGCTGATCCGGTTGAGCTGGAAGGCGCTGGTGTAGGCGTAGGTGCCCAGCACGTCGGTGGCCCCCGCGGGCCCACCGCCGGTCATCACGAAGATGAGGTCGAACACCGCGAAGCCCCCGATCAGGGTGACGGTCGTGATCATCAGGAAGACCGGCATGATCTGCGGGATGATGACGTAGCGCAGCCGCTGCACCCAGTTGGTGCCGTCGAGCAGCGAGGCGTCGATGAGGTCGAGGTCGACGTTGCCCAGCGCCGAGAGCAGGATGACGAAGACGAAGCCGGCGGTGACCCACACGGCGGTGGCGAGGACGGCGTACAGCGCCGTGCTCGGGTTGCCCAGCCAGCCGGTGGTCAGGGCGTCGAGCCCCACGGCGCCCAGGACCCGGTTCAGCCAGCCGCGGGTCGGCGCGTAGATCCAGCCCCACACGACGCCGACGGCCACCTGCGGCAGGACGTACGGCAGGAACAGCGCGATCCGGTACACCACCGCACCCGTCCTCACGCCCCAGACCAGCAGGGCCAGGGACAGCCCGATCGCCACCGGGGCGATGGTGCCGATGACGATCCAGATGACGTTGTTCAGCAGCGCGT
>CADCUY010000578.1 GCA_902806005.1 uncultured Quadrisphaera sp.
CGCGCCGGCGAGGCGCTGGCGCGGCACGGCGGTGCCGTGGGCGCGCGACCAGGCGGCGACGCGCTCGTCGTCGCTCCGCTCGCTCGGCGGGTCGTCCACGGCGGCAGGCTAGCCAGCGGACCGGCCTGCCCCGCCGGTCCGGGGCCGGGGGTGAAGATCACCACGGCGGCACGGGCGACCACCACCCTCCCTTAGGGTGTGCCCGGTGAGCGCCCCCGCAGCCGCTGAGCCGATGTCGCTCGACGCGGTCCGGCTCCGGCGCGCGGTGCAGCGCGAGCTCGACGAGGTGCTCGCCCACCGGGCCGCGGTGCTGAGCGAGGTGGGGCCCGAGCTCGGGCCCGTCGCCGAGTCGGTCGCGCGGCTGGTCTCCGGCGGCAAGCGGCTGCGCCCGGCCTTCGCCTACTGGGGCTTCGTCGGGGCCGGCGGGCGCGACGAGGACGTCGGGCGGCCCGGGGCCGTGGTGTCGGTGGCGGCCAGCCTCGAGCTGTTCCAGGCCGCGGCGCTGATCCACGACGACGTGATGGACGCCTCCGACACGCGCCGCGGGATGCCCGCGGTGCACCGCCAGTTCGCCGCCCTGCACCGCGGCCAGGGGTGGAGCGGCGACGCCGAGCACTTCGGGGCGGCGGGGGCGATCCTCGCCGGCGACCTGTGCCTGTCGTGGTCGGACGAGGTGCTCACCGGTGCCGGCCTGCGCCCCGACGCCCTGGCGCGGGTCAAGCCCGTCTTCGACCGGATGCGCACCCAGCTGATGGGGGGCCAGTACCTCGACATGCTGGCCCAGGCCGTGCCGCTGGGCACCGGTGAGGCCGCCCACGCCGAGGCCCTGGCCCGGGCGCGCCGGGTGATCTGCTTCAAGTCGGCCAAGTACAGCATCGAGCACCCGCTGCTGATCGGCGCGGCCCTCGCCGGCGCCGACGAGGGCGTGGCGGCGGCGTACTCGGCCTACGGGCTGCCGCTCGGCGAGGCCTTCCAGCTGCGCGACGACGTCCTCGGGGTCTTCGGCGACCCCGAGGCCACCGGCAAGCCAGCGGGCGACGACCTGCGCGAGGGCAAGCGGACCGTGCTCGTCGTGCTGGCCCTGGAGCAGGCCGACGCGGCGCAGGCCTCCGCGCTGCGCGAGGGGCTGGGCGACCCCGCCCTCGACCCCGCGGGGGTCGACCACCTGCGCGCCGTCATCCGCGAGACCGGGGCCCTGGACAGGGTCGAGGGGATGATCGTCGAGGCGGCCGCCCTCAGCCGCGACGCGCTGGCCGACGCGCCCGTCACCGAGACCGCGCGGCGGGCCCTGGCCGACCTCGTGGAGGCCGCCACGGCGCGGGCCGCATGATGGTCCTCCCATGAGCGCCTTCCTCGGGGCCACCCCCCGCCACGCCCTCCAGCGCACCGTCGACACCGTGGTGCCCGGCCGCATCCGCACCGTCGCGGGCCCCACCGACCACGTCGTCGTCGTCGGCGCGGGCCTCGCCGGCCTCTCCGCCGCCATGCGCCTGGCCGGCGCGGGCCGCAAGGTCACCGTCGTCGAGCGCGAGCTGGTGCCCGGCGGCCGCGCGGGCCGGATCACCACGAAGGTCGACGGCGGCGAGTACCGCTTCGACACCGGCCCGAGCGTGCTGACGATGCCCGACCTCATCGCCGACGCCTTCGACGCCCTCGGGGAGGACCTCGAGGACTTCATCGTGCTCGAGCAGCTCGACCCGGTGTACCGCGCGAAGTACGCCGACGGCACCCACCTCGACGTCCACGCCGACACCGACGCGATGGCCGAGGAGGTCGGCCGGTTCGCCGGCGCCGCGGAGGCCGACGGCTACCGGCGCTTCGTCGACCACGTCGGCAGGCTCTACCGCGCGGAGATCCGCTCGTTCATCGACCGCAACATCGACTCCCCGCTGTCCCTGGTGGGCCGCGACATGGCCCGCCTGATCGCCCTCGGCGGGTTCTCGAAGATGTCGACGCTGACCGAGCGCTTCTTCAAGGACGAGCGGGTCCAGAAGATCTTCTCGTTCCAGGCGCTGTACGCCGGGGTCGCCCCGCAGGACGCGCTGGGGATCTACTCCGTGATCGCCTACATGGACTCCGTGGCCGGGGTGGTCACCGCCCGCGGCGGGGTGCACGCCATCCCCGTCGGCATGGCGGCCGCGGCCGCCAAGCACGGCGTGGAGTTCCGCTACGGCACCACGGTCGCCACGGTGGAGCACGCGGGTGGGCGGGCCAGCGCGGTGATCACCACCGACGGCGAGCGCATCGCCTGCGACGCCCTGGTCCTGAACCCCGACCTGCCGGTGGCCTTCACCGAGCTGCTCGGCCGGCCGCTGCGCCGCGTCGCCCCGCTGACGTACTCGCCGTCGTGCTACCTGATGCTCGCGGGCTCGGCCAAGGGCTACCCGGGGGCGGCGCACCACACGATCCTGTTCGGCCGCAGCTGGCGGGAGGTGTTCGCCGAGCTGACCGGCGGCCGGCTGATGTCGGACCCGTCGATCCTGGTGTCGAACCCGACCGTCTCCGACCCGGGCCTGGCCCCGCCCGGCAAGCACGTCTACCACGTGCTGTTCCCCACGCCGTCCCTCTCCGCGGGCGCCAAGCACGGGCTGGACTGGACGAAGATCGCCCCCGCGTACCGCGAGCACGTCCTCGACACCCTCGAGCGGCGCGGCTACGAGGGCTTCGGCGACGGCATCGAGGTCGAGCACGTCACGACCCCGCTGGACTGGGAGGCGCAGGGGATGGCCGACGGCGCGCCGTTCGCCTCCGCGCACCTGTTCCGCCAGACCGGGCCCTTCCGGCCGGGCAACCTGTGGGGCGAGAACGTGGTCTTCACCGGGTCGGGCACGCAGCCCGGCGTGGGGGTGCCGATGGTGCTGATCTCCGGGCGGCTCGCCGCCGAGCGGATCACCGGGGTCGACCCGGCGTACCGCTCCCGCGCGTGGCGGTAGGACGCGCCGCCGGTTCCTCCTCCCTGGACGCCGCCGGCATCACCGACCCGCGGCTGCGCGCCGACTTCCTGATGTGCCGCGAGCTGCACCGGCAGCACGGGCGCACGTACTTCCTCGCGACCGCGCTGCTGCCCCCGGCGAAGCGGCCGTGGGTGTGGGCGCTGTACGGCTTCGCGCGGTACGCCGACGAGTTCGTCGACTCGCTGACCACCCCCGACCCCGCGGCGCTGGTGGCGTGGGGCGCCTCGTTCACCGACGCCCTGCGCTCGGGCACCGCGGGCGACCCCGTGGGGCGGGCGATGCTGGCGACGGTGCGCCGGTGGTCGATCGACGAGGGCACGATCACCGCGTTCCTGGCCTCGATGCGCGCCGACATCACGCAGACCTCGTACGCGACCTACGCCGACCTCGAGGAGTACATGTACGGCTCCGCGTCGGTGATCGGGCTGCAGATGCTGCCGGTGCTGGAGCCGCTGCCGGGGCTCGAGGAGCGGGCGGCGGTGCACGCGCGGCTGCTCGGCGAGGCCTTCCAGATGAGCAACTTCATCCGCGACGTCGGCGAGGACCTCGACCGGGGGCGCACCTACCTGCCGGACGACGCGCAGGCGGCCGCCGGGGTGAGCCGGGCGGAGCTGTTCGAGGCGCGGCGCACCGGAGAGC
>CADCUY010000579.1 GCA_902806005.1 uncultured Quadrisphaera sp.
GGCCTCCCCGACGAAGCGGAGAGCCGCCTCGGTCGGCACCACCCGGACCCGCTCGCCGCCCTCGGTGAGCAGGCGCAGCAGCGAGGCGACCTTGTAGGCCGCGATCCCGCCGCCGACGCCCAGCACCACGGAGGGGCCGACGGAGGGAGCGCCGGGGTCGCGGGCGCCGGCGTCAGGCAACCGGGCTGTCGCCCTCCGCGGCCTCGTCGGTGGCCGGCACGGTGAAGCCCGCGGCGCCCACGGCGTCGAAGCTGCCGTCGTAGCCCTGGCCGAAGTCGCTGCCGACCTCCGGGGCGAACTGCTCGGCGTACACCGGCTCCACGGCGGCGGACGGGTCGTACGGCTCGACGGTCAGCAGGCCGGCGTCGATCTCGCGGAGGGCCACCGACAGCGGCTTCTCCTGCACGTGGGTCTCCACCAGCGGGCCCACGTTCTCCAGCTGGCCCTCGGAGAGCAGCGAGTAGTAGGCGTTGATCTGCCGAGCGCGCTTGGCCGCGTAGATGACCAGCCCGTACTTGCTGCCGTCGGCGGCCTGGAGCAGGTCGTCGATCGGGGGGTTGGTGATGCCCTCGGGGTGGGCGACGGTTCCGGACAGGGTGGACCTCCAGGTGGCTCTCGGACGGCCGGGCGGTACCGGCCCGCGGTGGCGACCGCGCTGCGAGGCGCTCAGACGGCGGGGCGCAGGCCCATCAAGAGTACAAGATCGTCCGTGGCCCGCGAGACGTCGTCGTTGACGACGGTGACGTCGAACTCCTCCTCGGCCGCCAGCTCCACCCGGGCGGTGGCCAGGCGACGCTCCCGCTCGGCGGGCGACTCGGTGCCGCGGCCGACCAGGCGGCGCTCCAGCTCCTGCCAGGAGGGCGGCGCGAGGAAGACGAAGCGGGCGTCGGGCAGGGCCTCGCGCACCTGGCGGGCGCCCTGGAGGTCGATCTCCAGCAGCACCGGGGTGCCGGCGTCCAGGGCGGCCTGCACCGGGCCCGCCGGGGTGCCGTAGCGGTGCCGGCCGTGGACGACGGCCCACTCGAGCATCGCCCCGGTCGCCACCAGCTCGTCGAAGCGGGCGTCGTCGACGAAGTGGTAGTGCACCCCGTCCACCTCCCCCGGCCGCGGGGGGCGGGTGGTCGCGGAGACCGAGAGGTGCACCTGCGGGTAGCGGCGGCGGACGTCGGCCGCGACGGTGCCCTTGCCGACCGCCGTGGGGCCCGCGAGCACCGTCAGCCGGGCCCGGGGCGCGCCGTCGGCGGGTGGTCTCACGAGTCGAAGCGGCTGACCAGCGCGCTGATCTGCTTGGCGCCGAGCCCGCGGACCCGGCGGGTGTCGGCGATGCCGATCTCGGCCATCACCTGGCGGGCGCGGACCTTGCCCACGCCGGGCAGCGACTCCAGCAGGGCCGTGACCTTCATCTTGCCGACGACGTCGTTGGCCTGGCCCTCCTGGATCACCTGCGCGAGGGAGCCCTGGGCGTACTTGAGCCGGTTCTTCACCTCCGCGCGCTCGCGGCGCGCGGCGGCGGCCTTCTCCAGAGCGGCGCTGCGCTGCTCGGGAGTGAGGGTGGGGAGGGGCACGGTGATCACCTCGACGCGTGGACGGCGGACGGGAAGGGGTCCTCGGCCGAACCTAGCGACTACCCCGCCGCGCCACCAACGCCGGGGCGCCCGTCGCCGCTGGTCAGAGGCCCGGCTGCGAGCCGGAGGGCCCGAGCGGGCGCACGCCCTCGACGTACAGGCTCTCCCCCGCGCGGTGCGGGTTGTCCGGCACCGACGGCGCCGCGGTGACGCCGAACGCGCGGACGGCCACCCGCTCGTACCCGGCGGCGCGCAGCAGCGCGAGGAGCGTCGGCGCGTCCCACACCGACCGGTGGCCGTGGTCGTAGACCACCTCGGCGACCGCGAGGAGCGGGGTGGGGCGGCCGGGGCGCTGGGCCTCGAGGAACCCGGCCACCGGGTCGGCGGGCCCGCCGGCTGCGCCGCCCCCGGCGGTCAGGGCGTAGCTGCGCAGGTAGCGGCCGGCGTCGGGCACCGAGACCCGCAGCACCCCGCCCGGGCGCAGCAGGGGGCGCCAGGCCTCGAGCGCCGCGAGCCCGACCGGGGCGGGCAGGTGCTCGAGCACGTGCTCCAGCGCGATCGCGTCGACGCTGCCGGGCGGGAACGGCAGCGGGCGGCGGAGGTCCCAGTGCAGGTCGGGCCGCACCCCCCAGGCCCGCCCGAGGCCCCAGAGGTCGATGTTCACCCAGCCGTCGGCGCTGTGCGTGCCGCTGCCGACGTTCAGCGCCAGCGGACGGCGCGCGGCCAGCAGCCGGGCGGCCCGCCGCCGTGACAGCGGCTCCAGCGCCCGGGTGACGGCCACCTTGGCCCGCTCGCGCTGACCCGCCGTCAGTGCGGCCCGGAGCGCCGCCACCGCCCGCGGCACCGGTAGCCCGGCCGCGGTCGGCTGGGGGTCGCGCGCGAGGTAGCGGCGCAGCGCCACCGCGCCGGCGGCGTGCTCGGCGGCCGGCCCCTGGCCGGTGGCGGCGTCGGCGAGGTCGCTGGCCATGGCCGGACGGCAGGGGCGGCGGGCCGCGCTGTCGAGCACCCCGCGGGCCCGGGATCAGGCGGCGAGCGCCCGGTTCAGCCGGGCGGCCCAGGTGGGGCCCTGGTGCACGAACCCGGTGTAGCCCTGCACGAGGTCGGCGCCCGCGGCGCGGTAGGCCAGCGCGTCGTCCGGGGTGGTGACGCCGCCGACGCCGATGATGGCCGGGCCCGGGCCCAGGCGGGCGCGCAGGCGGGCGACGACGTCCAGCCCCCGGGCGCGCAGCGGCGGCCCGGAGAGCCCGCCGCGGCCGAGGTCGTGGGCGATCGTGGTGTTCACCGCGACCACCCCGGCGAGGCCGAGCTCGCCGACGAGGTCGGCGACGGCGTCGACGTCGGCGTCGGAGAGGTCGGGGGCGATCTTCACCAGCAGCGGCGGGCGCTGCTGCGCCGCCACCTCGGCCACCACCGACCGGACGGCGGTCAGCACCGGGCGGAGCAGCTCCACGGCCTGCAGGTCGCGCAGGCCCGGGGTGTTGGGCGAGGAGACGTTGACGACGAGGTAGTCGGCCAGCGGCGCGAGGGCGCGGGCGGTGGTGGCGTAGTCCTCGGCGGCGTCCTCGGGCGCGGTGACCCGCGACTTGCCGATGTTCACCCCCACCACGACGTCCCGGCCGCCGGGGGCCGCGCGCAGGGCCCGCAGGCGGTGGGCGACCTCCTCGGCCCCGGCGTTGTTGAAGCCCAGGGCGTTGCGCAGGGCCCCGCCGTGCTCGCGCCACAGCCGGGGCCTGGCGTTCCCCGGCTGGGCGTGGGCGGTGATGGTGCCCACCTCGACGAAGGCGAAGCCGAGCATGGTCAGGGCGGTGACCGCCGCGGCCTCCTTGTCGAAGCCCGCGGCGAGGCCGAAGCGCCCGGGGAAGCGGACCCCGGCGACCTCGGTGGCGGCGCCCGGCGGCGGGGCGAGCAGCCGGCCCAGCACGGGGGCCAGCACCGGGGTGCGGGCGGCGAGGCGCAGCGCCGCGACGGCGAGCACGCGGGCGCGCTCGGCGTCGAGGCGGCGCAGCAGCAGGGCGAAGAC
>CADCUY010000580.1 GCA_902806005.1 uncultured Quadrisphaera sp.
GCCGTCCCGCGTCCGGCCACCCGGAGGGCCCGGCCGCCCGCCGGTTCCAGGGCGGCGCGCGGGCCCCGCGAGGCGCCGGCCACCCCCGGCCTACGCTCGTGGTGATGAGCGTGCGCCGGGTGATGGGTCTGGAGACCGAGTACGGCGTCTCGGCCCCCGGGGCCCCCGAGGCGAACCCCGTGATGCTCTCCAGCCAGGTGGTCAACAGCTACGGCCTCACCCGCGGCGGGCGCAGCGCGGGCCGGGCCCGGTGGGACTACGAGGACGAGGCCCCCCTGCGCGACGCCCGCGGCTGGGAGCAGCCGCGCTCCGCCGCGCACCCCGACCAGCTGACCGACGCCCCGGCCCGCCACCCCGGCCCCGGCCTGGAGGACCCGGGGCTGGCGAACCTCGTGCTCACCAGCGGGGCGCGGCTGTACGTCGACCACGCGCACCCCGAGTACTCCTCGCCGGAGGTCACCTCGCCGCTGGACGCGGTGCGCTGGGACGCCGCCGGCGAGCAGGTGCTGCGCACCGCCGCCGCAGCGGTCGCGGCCACCCCCGGCCTCACCCCGGTGCGCCTGTACAAGAACAACACCGACGGCAAGGGCGCGGCCTACGGCACCCACGAGAACTACCTCATGCCCCGGGCCACCCCGTTCCCCGAGATCGTCCGGGCCCTGCTGCCGTTCTTCGCCTCCCGCCAGGTCTTCACCGGCTCCGGGCGCGTCGGCCTCGGCCCGACGGGGCGCACCCCGGGCTACCAGCTGAGCCAGCGCGCCGACTACGTCGAGGCCGAGGTCGGCCTGGAGACCACGCTGAAGCGCCCGATCATCAACACCCGCGACGAGCCGCACGCCACCGCCGACCGCTACCGGCGCCTGCACGTGATCATCGGCGACGCGAACCTGTGCCAGGTCGCGACCTACCTCAAGCTCGGCACCACCGCGCTGGTGCTGCGGATGGTCGAGGACGGCGTGGCCCCCGACCTGTCGCTGGCCGCGCCGGTCGAGGCGGTGCACCGGATCAGCCACGACCCGGGCCTGCGCGCGACGGTGCCGCTGGCCGACGGGCGCCGGCTGACCGGCGTCGAGCTGCAGCGTGCGTTCTGCGAGGCCGCCGCCAAGCACGTCGCCGACCGCGACGGGGCCGACGCCGACCCGCAGACCCTCGACGTGCTGCACCGGTGGACCCAGGTGCTCGACGCCCTGGAGACCGACCCGATGAGCCTGGCCGGCCAGCTGGACTGGGTGGCCAAGCTGCGCCTGCTGCAGGGCTACCGCGACCGCGACGGGCTCGACTGGGACGCCCCGCGCCTCGCGCTGGTCGACCTGCAGTACTCCGACGTCGACACCTCCCGCGGGCTGTACCAGCGGCTGCTGGCCCGCGGCTCGGTGGAGCGCCTGGTCAGCGAGGCCGACGTCGCCGCGGCGGTGACCGAGGCGCCGGTCGACACCCGGGCGTGGTTCCGCGGCCAGTGCCTGGCCCGGTACGGCGGGCAGGTGGCCGCCGCGAGCTGGGACTCGGTGATCTTCGACGTGCCCGGGCGGGGGGCGCTGCAGCGGGTGCCGATGCTGGAGCCGCTGCGCGGCACCCGCGAGCACACCGAGGCCCTGCTCGACCGGTGCCCGGACGCCGGCGCGCTGGTCGACGCCCTGCGCGGCTGACGCCGCCCGCGCCCCCGCCCGGCCTGCCGCCCGCGCGGGGGACCCCGGCGCCCGGCGGGTGTCGCAGCCCTCACCTACGATCGCAGGAGTCGGCACGGAGGAGGCCCCCATGGCCAGCCAGGAGCAGCAGCGCCCGACACGGCGGAGCGGCAGCGAGACCGAGGAGGTCGAGCACGAGCCGCTGCCCGGGGGCGGCGCGGCCAGCACGGGCGCGACCACGAACGAGGACGACGTCGACGACCTGCTCGACGAGATCGACGACGTGCTCGAGACCAACGCCGAGCAGTTCGTGCGCCAGTACACCCAGAAGGGCGGCCAGTGACGGTCGGGCCCTCGGGCGCCGTCCCGGGCCGGCCCGGGGCCCTGCCCGCGGCGTTCACCACCCCCGGGTCGAGCTCGTTCACCGACTTCGTCGCCGGGCACGCCCCCGACCTGCTCCCCGGGCGCCGGCCCCTGCCCGGCGCCGCGCCCGCGCCCGCCCCGCAGCCCGGGGGGTCCCCGGCGCCGGCGGTGCCGCACGGGACGACGATCGTCGCCCTGACCTTCGACGGCGGGGTGCTGATGGCCGGCGACCGCCGCGCCACGGCGGGCAACCTCATCGCCAACCGCGACATGGAGAAGGTCTTCCCCGCCGACGGCCACTCCTGCGTCGGCATCGCCGGCAGCGCGGGCCTCGCCGTGGAGCTGGTGCGCCTGTTCCAGGTGGAGCTGGAGCACTACGAGAAGATCGAGGGCGCGATGCTGAGCCTGGACGGCAAGGCCAACCGCCTGGCCGCGATGGTGCGCGGCAACCTCGGCCTGGCCATGCAGGGCCTGGCGGTGGTGCCCCTGTTCGCCGGCTACGACCTGGACCGCGGGGCGGGGCGGATCTTCAGCTACGACGTCACCGGCGGCCGGTACGAGGAGCACGAGCACCACTCGGTCGGCTCGGGCTCGCTGTTCGCCCGCGGGTCGCTGAAGAAGCTGTGGCGTCCCGGGCTCGACGCGGCGTCCGCGGTGCGGGTGGCCGTCGAGGCGCTCCTGGACGCCGCCGACGACGACTCCGCGACCGGCGGGCCCGACCGGCTGCGCCAGATCTGGCCCGTGGTGGCCCTGGTCGGCCCCGAGGGCTACCGCCGGGTGGGCCAGGACGACCTCACCGAGGTGGTGGAGGCCGTCGTCACCGACCGCTCCGCCGAGCTCGAGGGCCGGCGTCCCGGCCAGGCCGCGATCGGGGGCCGGCCATGACCATGCCGTTCTACGTCTCGCCCGAGCAGCTGATCAAGGACAAGGCCGACTACGCGCGCAAGGGCATCGCCCGCGGCCGCTCGGTGGTGGTCGTCGAGTACGAGGGCGGCATCGCCTTCGTCGCCGAGAACCCCTCCCGGGCCCTGCACAAGATCAGCGAGATCTACGACCGGATCGCCTTCGCCGCGGTGGGGCGCTACAACGAGTTCGAGAACCTGCGGGTCGCGGGGGTGCGCTACGCCGACCTGCGCGGCTACTCCTACGACCGGGCCGACGTCACCGTCCGCGGCCTGGCCAACGCCTACGCCCAGAGCCTGGGCACGGTGTTCACCACCGACCCCAAGCCGCTGGAGGTCGAGATCGTCGTCGCCGAGGTCGGCCCGGCGCCCGGGCGCGACCAGATCTACCGGCTCACCTTCGACGGCTCGGTCGCCGACGAGCGCGGCGTGGTGGTGATGGGCGGGCAGGCCGACCAGGTGGCGGGCGCGCTGCGCGAGGCGTGGCGGCCCGGGCTGAGCCTGTCCGAGGCCCTGGCCCTGGCGCTGACCGGCCTGGCGCCCGACCCGGCCGGCGGCCCGGCGCGCCAGGTGGGCGTGGAGTCCCTGGAGGTGGCGGTGCTCGACCGGGCCCAGCCCCGCCGCGCCTTCCGCCGCCTCACCGGGGCGGCGCTGACCCAGCTGCTCGGCGCTGCGGGGGCGGGTGA
>CADCUY010000581.1 GCA_902806005.1 uncultured Quadrisphaera sp.
GGAGGGCTCCCGGTGCGCCGCAGGTTCGCGGTGCGCGGCGGGGTGCGCGGCGGGCACCGGACGGTCCTGCTCGGGCCGGTCGGCCAGCCCGGAGGTCGCGGCCAGCACCCGGTCCTGCAGCGAGGCGGGGGGCTCGACCTCGCTCCACGCGGCCCGCGCACCGCCGAGGGCGCGGATCACCGCCTGCGCGTCGTCCAGCTCCGCGGCGGCGTCGGGGTCGTCGCGCAGCAGCGCCTCCAGCTCCGCGCGCTCCTCCGGGGTCAGCTCGCCCAGGTCTCCTCCGAGCGCAGCGCCCAGCAGCTCGTCGCGCCGGCTCTCAGACATGACCGTCCACCCCCTCCTCCTCCATCACCGCGCGCATCGCGCGCAGGCCGTAGTACATCCGCGTCCTCAGGGTGGCGACCGCCACCCCGGTCCTCGCGGCCAGCTCCGCGTAGCTCAGGCCGTCCAGGTGGACCGCCGCCACCACCTGGCGGTGCTCGGGGCTGATCCGGGCCAGCGCGGCCACCACGCGCAGCCGCTCGACGACCTCGTCCTCCGGGCCCGGCTCGAGCAGCGCCGCGGTCTCGGGCGCCTCACCGGTCAGCTGGTCGCTCATCCGCGGCCGGCGGCTGCGGGAGCGGTGGACGTCGAGCACGAGGTTGCGCGCGATGGCGAACAGCCAGGTGCGCACCGAGGCGCGGTCGGGGTCGTACCGCTCCGACGAGCGCCACGCGCGGGTGAAGACCTCCTGCACGAGGTCCTCGGCCTCGGCGCGGTCGCCCAGCGCGTTGACCGCGAAGCCGTAGAGCACGCCCCCGTGCTGGCGGTAGCCCACCGCCACGTCGAAGCCGCCGGCGGCGGGGGGCGGTCCGGCGTCCGGGTCGGGACCCCGGTCGACGGTCGGCGGAGCGTCCGGCACGACGCCCGCTCCGGAGACGCCTCGCGCACCTGGCAGCACTCGCGTCGCTCCCCCCGCTCGGGCGGCCGTCCACGCCCGTGGTCCTCGCGCATCCTGCACCCCCCGTCCGTCACCGCCGTCCACAGGAGTACGCCGCGGACCGGGCCGGCGTTCACCGGCGACCGGAGGGCGGCGTCCGCCACGGTCCCCCGGGCGGGTGAACGCCACCGGGGCTCGCGGCGTAACCCCCGCTGCCGCCCCCTGCGGCCACCGGCCAGGAAGGCCGGTGGACCAGCCCCTGGAGGACCCATGCGCACCACCGCCCGCCGCGCCGCCGCCGTCGCCACCACCGCCGCCGCGCTGCTCGCCGCTGCGGCCGTCGCCCCGACGGCGGCCTCCGCCGACGGCCACCGCACCGCCCGCCTGAGCGCCGTCGGGCTCGCCGACGACGGCAACGACCTGGTCCACTTCCGCACCGACCGCCCCGGCCACGCCCGCCACATCGGCGAGGTCAGCGGCCTGGTCGACGGCGAGACGCGGCTGCTCGGCATCGACGTCCGGGTGCAGAACGGCCTGCTCTACGGGGTGGCCGACAAGGGGGGCATCTACACGCTCGACGAGCGGAACGCCCGCGCCACCAAGGTCGGCTTCCTCAGCGTCCCGCTGCAGGGCACCGCCTTCGGGGTCGACTTCAACCCCGCGGCCAACGCGCTGCGCGTGGTCAGCGACGCCGGGCAGAACCTGCGCCAGCCCTTCCCCGCCGCGGCGGCCGACGGCTCGTTCGCGGCCGGCCCGGCCCAGGGCACCACGGTGGCCGACGGCGCCCTGACCAACCCGGCGACGCCGCCGGCCACCACCCCGGCGCCGGCCACCGGCGTGACCGGCGCCGCGTACACCAACAACGACCTCGACGCCGCCACCGCGACGTCCCTGTTCGACATCGACACCGTGCTCGACCGGGTGGCCCTGCAGTCGCCGGCCAACGCGGGCACCCTCGCGCCGACCGGCGGGCTGCGGGTCGACGTCGGCCTGGACGCCGGCTTCGACGTCTACAGCGTCCTGGAGGACGGCGCCACGACGTCGAACACCGCGTTCGCGACCCTCGGCACCGAGGACGGGTACCGGCTGTACGCGGTCGACCTGCTCACCGGCACCGCGACCGACGCCGGCGAGTTCGACGAGCCGGTGACCGACCTCGCCATCAGGCTCGCCCAGCGCTGACGGCTCCGTCCCGCCGCAGCCCGGCCGCCACCGCGCGGCCGGGCTACGGTGGTGGCGTGCTCGAACCCTGGCTCCTCGAGCTGCTCGTCGCCCCCGACACCCGCGAGCCCCTGCACCTGGTGGACGAGCGCACCCTCTACGACCCGGCCGGCCGCCGGGCCTACCGGATCGAGGACGGCATCCCCGTGCTCCTGGTCGGCGAGGCACGGGCCGTGGACGACGCCGAGCACGCCGCGCTGACCGCCCGGATCGCCGCGGACGAGCCCGCGTCCTGACCGGCCGGGCCGGCGGCTGCGGCGTTCGCCGGTCGACTGTCGGTGGTCTCACCCACACTCCCGCCATGCGCCTGGTGCACGCCGCCGACCTCCACGTCGACTCCCCGCTGCGGGGGCTGGCGCGCCTGGGCGACGACGCGCTGGCCGACCGCCTGCGCGGGGCCACCCGCCGGGCCCTGGAGAACCTCGTCGACCTCGTCGTGGCGGTCGACGCCGACGCGCTGCTGCTCGCGGGCGACCTCTACGACGGCGACTGGCAGGACTGGGCCACCGGCCGCTTCGTCGCCGCGCAGCTCGGGCGCCTGCACGACGCCGGGGTGCGCGTGGTGACCATCGCCGGCAACCACGACGCCGAGTCCGAGATCACCCGCTCCCTGCGGCTGCCCCCCAACGTGACGGTGCTGGCCACCGACGCGCCGCAGACCGTGGTGTTCGACGACCTCGGGCTGGCCGTGCACGGGCAGGGGTTCGCGACCAAGGCCGTCACCGCCAACCTCGCCGCCGCCTACCCGGCCCGGGTGCCCGGGGTGGTCAACGCCGGGCTGCTGCACTCCTCGGTCGAGGGCGCCGAGGGCCACGAGCGCTACGCGCCGTGCACCGTCGCCGACCTGACCGGGCTCGGCTACGACTACCTGGCCCTCGGGCACGTGCACGCCCGCGAGGTGCTGGCCGAGGGCGAGCACGCTGTCGCCTTCGCCGGGAACCTCCAGGGCCGCCACCCCCGCGAGACCGGCCCCAAGGGGGCGTGGGTGGTGGACGTCGCGGGGCAGGGCGCCGGCGCCGCGCTCACCTTCGAGGCGCTGGACGTCGCCCGCTGGGCGCACCTGCGGGTGGCCGTCGACGGGTGCGCCGGCCTCGACGACGTCCTGGAGCGGGTGCACGCCGGGCTCTCGGCGGAGGTCGCCGAGGCGGGCGAGCGCGCGCTCGTCGCCCGGGTCACCCTGACCGGGGCGTCCGCGGCCGCCGCGGAGCTCGCCGACGCCGAGACGGTGACCGAGCAGCTGCGGGCCGACGGCGACCGCCTCGGGGTCACGGTCGAGAAGGTGCGGGTGCGCACCCGGGCGCTGTCGGCCGCCGACCCGCTGGACGACGAGCTGCGCTCCGCCGTGCTCGGCGCCGCCCGGGCGCTCGGCGACGACCCGGCGCGGCTGCGCGAGCTGCTGCGCCCGCTGGCCGCCGAGCTCGGGCCCGCGGTGCGCG
>CADCUY010000582.1 GCA_902806005.1 uncultured Quadrisphaera sp.
TGCATCGACCGCCCGGTCGGCCGGCTTGACGCGGGAGTCCGGCACTCGGTCCGGTCGGGGCTCAGTACGTGAAGCGGGCGACCGTGGCGCGCAGGTGCTCGGCCATCCGCGCGGTCTCCTCGACCGCGGCGCGGCTCTGCGCCAGCGCGACGGTGGTCGAGCCCGCCGCCGCCGAGACGCCGTCGATGTTGCGGGCGATCTCCGCGGACCCCGAGGCCGCCTCCGAGACCGAGCGCGAGACCTCCGCGGTGGTCTCGGCCTGCTGCTCGACGGCGGCGGCGATGGTGACCTGGACGTCGTCGATCTGGCCGATCGTGCGCGAGATGCTCGCGATGGCCTCGACCGCCCCGCTGGTGTCGCCCTGGATGGCCTCGACCCTCCGGGCGATGTCCTCGGTGGCCCGCGCGGTCTCCTGCGCCAGCTCCTTGACCTCCCCCGCGACCACGGCGAAGCCCTTCCCCGCCTCCCCCGCCCGCGCCGCCTCGATCGTCGCGTTCAGCGCCAGCAGGTTCGTCTGCTCCGCGATCGACGTGATCACCTTGACCACCGCCCCGATCTCCCGGGAGGAGGCCCCCAGCGCGACGACGGACGCGTTGGTGGTCTCGGCCTCGGCCACCGCCGCGGCGGCCACCCGGGCGGCCCCGGCCGCGCTCCGCCCGATCTCCCGCATGGAGGCGCCCATCTGCTCCGCGCCCGCGGCGACGGTCTGCACGTTGCGCGAGACCTCCCCCGCCGCGGCGGCCACGACGCCCGACTGGGCGCTGGTCTCCTCCGCCGAGGCGGAGATCTGCGCCGACGACGCGCTCAGCTCCCCCGCCGACCCGGCCACGGCGTCGGCGGAGGACACCACCGACGCCACCAGCGCGCGCAGGGAGGTGACGGCGGCGTCCAGCGCGGCGCCCATCAGGCCGAGCTCGTCGCGCGAGGTCAGCCCGGTGGTGCGGGTCAGGTCGCCGGCGGCGAGGGCCTCGGCCACCTCCTGGAGCCGGCCCACGCTGCGAGCCGCGCCGCGGGCCACGACGACCCCGGCGGTGACGGCGAGGGCCAGGCCCACGGCGAGCAGGGCCCCGATGACGACGGGCTGGACCCGGGCGCTGCGGTGCGCGTCCGCGGCGGCCTGCGCCGCCTGCTCGGTCTCGAGCTCGACCAGGGCGGTCAGCGCGGCCCGGGCCTCCAGCGCCAGCGGCCGGGCCAGCTCCCGCTCCGCGGCGAGCCACCCGGCGTCGTCCCCGGCGACGGCCAGGGGCCCGAGGTCGGTGACCACGACGTCGACGTAGCCCTCGAAGGCGCCGCGCAGCTGCTCGAGCAGGGCCACCTCCTCGGGTGAGGCGGCGTGCGCCGCGTACTCCTCGAGCGCGGCCCGGAAGCGCGCCTCGGGCTCGTCGAGGGTGTCCAGGGCCTCCTGCGCGGCGGCCGCCGTGCTGGCCAGCGCCGCGTCGCGGTTGGCGATCCGGTAGTCCTGCACGGCCTCCCCGAGGGTCGCGGTGTCGACCAGGCCGTGGAGGCTGATCTCGTACATCTCCTCCGTCTGGCGCGTGGCCTCGACGTAGGCGGTGAGGCCGAGCACGCCGATCAGCGCGGCCACCGCCGCCGCGACGCCGACGGCCGCGAGCACCTTGGTGGTGAGGCGGCGGTCGGCCCACCAGGCGCTGCCGGGCACCCGGGGACGACGCCGGGCTGCGCCCGTCCCGGGGCCGGTGGGGGTGGTGCGGGTCATGCGGGTGCTCCTCGCTGGTGCTGGGTGGTCAGTACGTGAAGCGGTCGACGGTGCTGCGCAGCTCCGCGGCCATCCGCGCCAGCTCGTCGACCGCGGTGCGGCTCTGCGCCAGCGCGGTCGTGGTCGAGCCGGCCGCGGCCGAGACCCCGACGATGTTCTGCGCGATCTCCTCCGAGCCGGACGCCGCCTCGGCGACCGAGCGCGACATCTCGCCGGTCGTGGCCGTCTGCTCCTCCACCGCGGAGGCGATGGTCAGCTGGAAGTCGTTGATCGAGCCGATGGTCCTGGTGATGCCGCCGATCGCGGCGACCGCGCCCGCGGTGTCGCCCTGGATGGCCTCGACCCTCCGGGCGATGTCCTCGGTGGCCCGCGCGGTCTCCTGCGCCAGGTCCTTGACCTCGCTGGCCACCACGGCGAAGCCCTTGCCGGCCTCGCCGGCGCGGGCGGCCTCGATGGTGGCGTTGAGGGCGAGCAGGTTGGTCTGCTCGGCGATCGACGTGATGACCTTGACGACGTCGCCGATCTCGCGCGAGGAGGTGCCGAGGGCGACGACCGAGGCGTTGGTCGTCTCGGCCTCCACGACCGCGGTGGCCGCGACCTGCGCCGCCTCGGCGGCGCTGCGGGCGATCTCGCGGATGGAGGCGCCCATCTGCTCCGCGCCCGCGGCGACGGTCTGCACGTTGTGCGAGACGCTCTCGGCGGCCGCCGCGACCACGCCCGACTGGGTGCTGGTCTCCTCCGCCGACGCGGAGATCTGCGCCGAGGTCGCCGACAGCTGCTCCGAGCTGCTCGCCACGGCGTCCGCCGAGCCGGCGACGGAGGCCACCAGGGCCCGCAGGCTGCCCTGGGCGGTGGCGAGCGACGCGGCCATCTGGCCGATCTCGTCGCGCGAGCGCACGTCGGCGGTGCTGGTGAGGTCGCCCTCGGCCATCGCCTCCAGCGCCGCGCGCACCCGCCCCACGGGCCGCGTGATCGAGCGCGAGGTCAGCACCGCGCCGGGCACGATCAGGGCCAGGCCGGCCAGGGCCACGCCCGCGCTGAGCACCTCGGTGCGGGTGGTCAGCGCGGCCACCTCGGCCTCGCCGGCGTCCGCGGCCTCCTGCAGCGCCGCCCCGGCCTCCTCGACGGCGCCGTCGGTCAGGTCGTTCGCGGCCTGGATGTCCTCCCACCGGGCGCGGGCGGCGTCCTGGTCGGCGACGGCGAGGTCGACGTAGGCGCTGATCGCCGCGGTGTACGCCGAGAAGCCGTCGCCGAGCGCCGCCACCGCGTCCGCCGCGGGGCCGCTCAGGGGCACCCGCTCCAGCTCGGCGATCAGCGCCTCCGGCGCGGCGACGTCCTCGGCGAGCTCCTCCAGCTGCTCCTCGGGCACGTCGCGCACGACCGCCTTGTAGCCGTCGACCTTGAGCTCGCTGGCCCGGGTGTCCAGCTGCAGCACGAGCACCTCGGCGTGGTAGACGTCCTCGAGCTCACGGGTCGCGGCGTCCACGGCCACGGTCCCGGCCGTGGTGGTGGCCACGAGCCCGGTGAAGGCCAGCACGGAGACGCCCGCGAGGGCGCCGAGGCGCAGGGCCAGGGGGCGGGCCGGCCGTCGGCCGGGCGTGCGGGCGGCCGCGGGGAGGGCGGCGACGGCGCTGTCGGCGCGGGGGCGGGCCATGGGTGCTCCTCGTGACGGCTCCGCGCGGTGCGGGGCGGGGGCTGGCGGTGGTTCCGGCGCCGGGGCGCCGACCTGGTCCATCGACCCGGACGGCGCGACCTTGAGGCCCCGTCCCCCCGCCCGGGCCCCGCGCAGTCCCGGACTCCACCGCCCGGCGCCTCGTCCGTTCAGTTCTGCGCGCACCCTGCCGATGGAGCACCCCCC